>JBGOTK010000001.1:0-25694 GCA_041476445.1 Minisyncoccia bacterium
CGGATCGATATGAGCGGTGAAATTCTTGATGAGTGTTTCCAACTCATCAAATTTCTTCTCCGCTAAAAGCGCCTGGCTCATGGCATCGACATACTCAATGCGCATAGGGGCGAGCGTAAGTGCCCGTTTTAAGACCGCCTCGGATTTCGTTAGATCTTCCGGCATACCCAAGCTTTCAGAGCCGATGCGATACAATGATCCCAAGATGTAATACATCTGCGGTTCAAAGGGGCGTTCTCGGTTAAGATCCGCAAGTGCGTTCGTAACTTTTTTATACATCGAGACAAGCGCTGGTTTGTCTTCGGGTTTAATCTCTTTATCTTGAAGTGCCTTTAGTAGTAGTTCCCAACCAGCTGACTTCTTAATATCAAAAGCAAGGTAGGGAGAAGAGATGGTAAACGACGTTTCGAGAATTGTATCCGCATCGGAGTACAGTTCGGCGTCGATGGTTGCATTATATTCAAGAATCAGTGGATTTGAGCGATACGGAACCCACACCGCGTACCAAATAAAGGCGAGCGCTGCGATGCTCGTCGCGGCACCCACAAATATCTCAGTACTTGAAACTACCCTTGTTTCCCGCTTTGCTTCTGACATCGCCGAAACCGGATAGTACCCGTGCTCTAAAAAATATGAAAACCCTAAGAATGTGAAAAATCCAAGGTATGTCGCGAAGGTATCAAAGAGAAAGAAATCCTGCGCAACGTAGGCAGCGAACGTTGCACCAAGTACGGAAGCCATAAACGGATCCTTTTTAAAGATCCGATAAAGAAAGAACACTAAACTCCCTATCACCAATACGTAGCCAGCAAAGAGCGTGATACCTCCCTCAGCTAAGATTTGGAGAATTTGATTGTGCGGACGATCAAACCACTGATCGATCAGACCTACGTGATAATCGTAGTGCTTATTTGATACAGAAATAAAATTTTCCGCGCCCCAGCCAAATAGGGGCCGATCCTTGAAACCCTCAAGCGCAATCCTCCATTCCGTAAGACGCTCGGAAACTGAGTTTGCTTCTATGGAATTCGCTACCCGCTTAAGGAGAGAATACCGTTCCACGAGTGGCGCACTGGGATGGGTAAGAACAAAACTAAGAAAGACTAACAGTGTAACGAGGGCGATATCAAGACCGACAACGAATTTCTTTAGCTGCAGGCTTTTCCCTGGAAAAAAATGAATAAGGACTGCAAAAGTCAGAAGTCCGGCTAAAAATCCTATATAATCGCCGCGGGTTTGCGTAAGCACGATCACGGCGGCAAAAAATACCATAAGCAGGGTAAGCGCGATCACTTGCCCATATCGCTGTGGCTGCCGTAACAGCGAAAAGGATTTAAGTAAAAACAGTGCCGTGAACCCGATCACAAAAAGTAAAAATGCTCCTAAAAAGGACGGGTTACCAAAGGTGCCATAGAGACGTAGCTGGGTATCACTATTCAGAAGACCAAACACCGAAGAGACAAGTCCAGTTACGATAAAAATCAAGAATGCAATCTGCCAGTCGCGTTTGGTTTTAAGTACGGTCACGAGCATCAGAAAATATACGGCCCAAATCCCGAACTGTATCACGCCGTCCGATCGTTCTACCGTCGAGAAAAACGATCGCATGATGTCTACACCGGTAAAACCAGTGAGCACGTACCCAGCCAGCAAGACCATAATACTGATAACCAAATAATTCTTAAAATTCGGCCAGTGCGTTTTTGAGCGCGCCATTAAGACCGCCCAAAAAGGCAGAGCTAAACCTACCAAAAGACGTAAGGTATAGACCTTGGCAGAGATAAACGGGAAAAAGAGCCCAAAGGAAAATATGAGAGGGGTAATAAAGAGCACGGCATACATTAACATTTTTACTGTCCGCTCAAGTTTGTGTGTAGCGATTGGAACCATAATGAAGCCAATTGTACCTTACGGAGATAAAAATTCAATTTACCCTGTTAGAGAATAGTGCGTGAATAATATGACTTGAGTCATTCGCAATGACTTTCTCCAACTGAGTAAATTCCCTACACAAAAGTCCCCCGACATAAATGTCGGAGGACTTTGTGCTTTCACTTCTCTAAGAAGCGTTAGGCCCTCGCGTAGCGAACTACGGCAAGAACACGTCCGGCGTCTTGAAGAGGCTGAGGCCCCAGGTCTGATTGACGTTAGTTGTACCACCTACGCTCCATTTTACATTGGACAATACGTAGTGCACGAACATACCGCTCGTACCCGTGATACCCGAAACGCTTGAAACCTGACGAGCTGACAAAGCTACCGTAACCGTGTCGCCATCGGCAACGTTCACAGTCTTGTCATTCGTAACTGAGCCACTGCCACCAGCGATGGTAGTGATCGTTGACGCACTGCCGCTTACCACGTCAATGACAAACATTGAGTTGGTCGGCAAGGTGAGTGTACCGCCCTTCGCAGTTATCTTGAAGGTCAGGGTACCGTCAACCGAGCTTGATACCACTACAGAGCCCGTGCTCGAAAGCTGCTGCGCGTTCTTGGTAGCGCTGCCGCTTACGAACTGGATAAGCGCAACCTCACGGTAGGCATGGACATCGTTACCGCTCACCGCTGAGCTAACAGTCGGTGCAGCCGTGGTTCCATCTCCTTTCCTGAAGAGTGAGGCACCTGCAGCCGGCATAGCCACTGAAGCTACCGAGCCATTCCCAGTTGCCACCACATCAGCCTTGATAACGAAGGTCTTATACGTATTCACCGGAACATTAGCGTTCACATTGGTGAAGACTACGTTACCCGCAGCCGATGACGTTGCCGCCGAAGCGAGCAAGGTACCATTCGCGTCATACAACTTGTAGACCGAAGGCTCCACCGAGGTGAAGGTTGACGAAACGGCGAGCGTCAGCAAGGTTGCATCCGCCGTTTGGGCGTTCGCAACAAAGCGAAGCATCTCTACGTCCGTAGCACCACTCGAACCATCGATGTAGATGTTATGCGCCAACTGATTGTCAGACGCCACCGAAAGCGAAAGAGTTGAAGCTCCGCCCGCTTTGAAGGTGTGTGTGCGACCATTGGCTGACGTGTTGAGCGAAGCATCGTAGATGCTCAAGTTAACACAGTCATGCGCGCGCATACTGTTTGATCCGTACTCCTGGATTGCCACGGTGCGATTGTTGTCAATCTGACCAACCGTGTCAACGCTGAAGGTAAGGGTCTTCTTCATGTCTTTTGGTACGCGGAAGTTAATGCCGCCCACCGATACTGAGTAGACATAGCTGCTGTCAGTATTAAGCGAGGTGTCATTAACTGGAACCGTTACCAACTTGGTTGAACCATCCCAAGCGGTGATCGCAGTGATGAAGGAGCTCGGCTTGTAGGTCGTCGAGCCATTCGTTACTGCAAGCTGGAGGTTTACCCGATCAACTATGACGTCAGAGTTTACTGCCTTCACGTCGATACCATACACCGGCACATTCATGCCTGTGTAGGCGTTCGGGTTAGCCGCTGGCGTTGAAGCCAGGGTTACCACCATTGAACCTTCGCCAGTTGATACACAACCCGCTGGCGGAGGAGTCGTGCCGCCAACGCCACCTGGAACTGGGGCCGGGGTCGCCACAGTCGCGATTTGAGCGCGAGTCTTGGGACCAAAATAACCGGCCGCCGGCGAGATGCCGTGCGCGGCTTGATACGAAGCGAGCGCTGCCTTGGTTCTTGCACCAAAGTAGGTCGACTCGCTGCCAGGAGCACCGGCGCCGCTTGAGGCAACCATAGCACCATGGCTGTTGAGGAATTGCTGGAGCTGCATGACGTCCGAACCAGTGCTACCGAGAGTGAGGTCCCGGGTAAAACTGTAGGAAGCGCTGCCGCCGCCCTGAAGAGAGCCGAGTTGAGCCTGCAACTGCGCGATCTGGGCAAGCAAAGCGTTCACCTGTGCCTGGAGGTCCGTTTGACCATTTGCCACCGGCACGAGCATGGAAACGCCCGAGAGCCACACAAGGGTAGTCGCAGAAAGCAAAACTGAAGCAACTCTATTTCTGCTTGAAATACTCATTG
This sequence comes from Minisyncoccia bacterium, assembly GCA_041476445.1. Taxonomy (GTDB): domain Bacteria; phylum Patescibacteriota; class Minisyncoccia; order UBA6257; family JACOXY01; genus JBGOTK01. Next base: position 4,006 of record JBGOTK010000001.1, read on the forward strand.
TTTTGATTAGTTTGTTATTGTTATGTTTTTGCTGAATTTCGGGAGGAATATCGTTCCCCATTACCGACCCGCCGCCTACTTTGACCGCCCGCTTCTGTGAGGTTCGCGGGCCCCGAAACTTTTTCGGATGGCCTCCCCCCAAAAGAGCGGGGGCAGGAGGTAGATGGCTAGCTCAATAAGGACAATACCCGTAGTATCAATAAACTGAAAAAGCCTCGCTTGAGCGAGACCCGTTCTACATGCAAATGCTTGCTACAAGGCGCAAACCGTATTTATACAGTTACGATTGCCACCTTTTAACTTGCACTTACTTGTGTTAACCCGGCCTCACCCAGGTTTCCGCCAAGGCGGAATATATCTATTATAGCAAAGCCCTTAGCTGGTCTACTGTGGAATACTTGCTAATTCTAGCCTTTTTAGGAGAATTCGTCAAATACCACACAACAACCTATTACAAAATCAATATCTCACTAACGGCTCCAAGATAAGGAAACGGGGGGGCAAACAATTGGTTACCGTAGCCTAAACCTCTGCAACTTCTCGTGCCCTATAATAACTTGCCGGCCCTCCGCTACCAACTCGTTCCAAAACTCCCTGCTCGCATAGCTTCTGAAGGTCATAGCGAAGCGTCCGCTCGCTGACACCAGGAAATACGGCAATAATATCACGTATTGCCGCATGGCCTAATTCGGCAACTCGCTTTGTTACTGCCCAAAGTCTATCTGGATTATGTTTACCTTTAACTAAGCTTTCGTTTTGAGCAGGAGGCGATGCCACCTCTGATCTTTCTGGATATATACTGCCGATAGTTTCATTGCCTGATTCATCCGGCAAAGGAGAAAATATACTTTCCAGATCTAAGGTAATTGGTTTTTGTTCTGAGACGTTCCGCAATGCCATCCTTAAATATTGGATTTCGCGATAGATGATCTGAGAATCGGCGTAGGTAATCTGTCCAACCGCCTCACCATACATCACGAGCGACTCCATAAGCCCGAGCGTCTGCAGCGCCCTTGGAAAGTCGCTTTGGGACTCTTCCCGTATGAGCTGCACATTCAACATCTGAAGCTCGTTCCTCAAATGAACTTCAGAGATTTGTTCAGCAAGGCGAAACAGAGCATGACTTATCTCAAGTGCTTTGCGTCTCAAATTAAAACTTGCCATAGCTTCGTTTTGTTAATGCTCTCATCCTAGTCGTAGCTTCCAGTCTGTGTCAATCAGCATCACGGCAAAATCCTTGTATTCGCAAGAAAAGAGTTTAGAATGGAAACATCTAAAAAATGAACGATATTTTCTTGCGCGCTACGAAGGTCTTGCTGTACCTCGCGCCAGTTTCCGTGCTCATTGTGGCGAGTTCAATGTTCTTCCCCTTCATCGTGGGCAAGGCCATTTTATTACGGATCATGGTTGAACTTGGCTTATTCGCCTATGTTTGCTATCTCCTCTCGCCTGGCAGCGCGGAAAAGTGGGAACATTTTAAGACAGTGAGTCGCCATCCCCTCTTCATCGCCCTCGCGACCTTTACCCTGCTCTTTCTCTTATCAAGCCTTACCGCCGTAGACTCAATGATTGCCTTCTGGTCAAACTTTGAGCGCGGAGAAGGGGCGCTCCAAATGCTCCATTATGGAATTTATTTCTGCTTGGTGGCTTTGGTCTTGAGAAGCAAGCGTGAGTGGTATGCCTATAGCGGCTGGATTCTTTTCTTGGGACTATTTGTTTCTCTCTACGCTTGGGGACAGCGCTTCGGCGGCTCAGCGATGGGCTTCTTCGGCGATGGAACCCGAGCCTCGGGCACGCTGGGGAATCCGCTGTATCTTTCGACCTTTATACTTTTTCTATTTTTCTTCGCCCTCTGGCTCATAAAAGAGAAGCAGGACCTACTGCTGCGCATTGTCTTGGTTATGTACAGCATCTTTCAACTCGCAACCTTCGCGGCACTCGCCCAATCGCGCAACGGCGTGGCCGGTCTTGGTCTTGGCATCGTTGTCGGATTTTTCACTTTGGCATTCCTCAAGACGAATACACTTACTATCGGTTCCTACTCTCTCCGCCGTATCGCAGCTGGAATCTTAGTGCTAAGCATTCTGCTCGGGGGAATATTTTATGTCACCCGTACCAATCCTTTCTGGCAAAATTTCCCCGGACTGAAGCGTTTTGCGCGCGAACGGGTGCTCACCGGCATCGACGACCGCGTCTGGACGTGGGAAACGACGCTCCAGGGCATTAAGGAAAAACCATTCTTAGGTTGGGGACCGGAAAATTTTCCCATTATCTTCGACAAGTATTACAACGCGAATCATTTTGGATCGGACAGCTGGTTCGATAGGGCCCACGACATTTATCTTGAATATCTGATCGACGGCGGCATTGTGCTCTTTCTTGGCTATATCGCTATCTGGGCCATGTTCATCCGCGAACTACGGCGCCGGCGCCACCTCTTTCCGCCCGTCACCTTGGCGCTCTTTACTGGTTTTGCGACCGCTTATTTCGTTCAAGGGCTCACCGCGTTTGAAGTGCTGCCGATCTATATACTGCTCTACGCCTTTTTTGCCTTTTTGATACGCCTCTCGCTTGATCTTGATGCGCCGATAGACGACCGCGACCAGAGGAAACACCCCACTCACGGAGCCAGCAGCCGCGAGGTGCCTCTCTGGCATTACCTGGTCATTATCGGGGTGGGCTCAGCGGTGGTGTTAGCCATGTACTTCGCAAATTATTTGCCCTATAGGAAAAACCGTTTGCTGCTTACCGCGGCTGCAAGCCAAGGCAATCAAGGAGAAGCCTTCCTTGTATTTATGGGTGGCAAAGACCCGCAGACTGGAAAAGAGTACCCCGGGGCGCTTACCTACTACTCCCCGATAGGGCAACAAGAAACCGTACAGTATTTCAATTTATTCGTCCTTAAAATACTTGAAGCCAATGCCAATAATCCGGAGTTTGCTAAACAGGCCGACTCTATAAAGCAGCTGGTGCAAAGAACCAATGAAATATACGAGGAGAACGAGAACACGCCCTTTCGGGCCGTGGGCGCTAAAACGCTTTACTATTTGGGGCTGATACACTTCCGTGCCGCCATGATTACTCGCGACCAGACTCTCATCGACAAAGCAGAGACGCTTATGCGTAAAGGCTACGCCCTGGCTCCTGACCGGCTGGAGTTCATCTACGGCCTCCTCGATATCGCCGCAGCCAAGAGCGACCGAGTCGCAGCTGGACCACTTATAGAGCGCGCCAAAACACTCCGCCCCGATCTCCAGCAGAATGCGGCCTATGAAGCACTTTTCGCGAAAGACTCAGTAACAAGCACACCTAAGAAGCCCTGAGGGTTTTCAGGTATTCACGCATCTCTTTGCCGAATTCCTCATGATGCGCACCGAAGTACGCGTTGGCTTTCATAAGCCCCAGTTTTGAACCGCAATCAAAACGCGTGCCCTTGAATTCAACACCGAATACCCGGCCGCCTTTTTTCATGTACGCAAGTAAGGCGTCAGTAAGATAAAATTCGCCGCCGATTGTGGCATTTGCCTTATCGCTGCATAATTTTTTAATCTCTTTAAACAGTTCAGGGGTAAGCACGTAACGGCCGATAATCGAGAGGTTCGAGGGCGCATCTTCTAGCTTCGGCTTTTCTACGAGGGTTTGCACCTCGAAAATGCCGCGCTGTCTGCTGCCTGCCGACCCCTTAGTTGGAGTAACGCCTACAATGCCGTAACGGGAAACTAAAGCCTTAGGTACCCGCTCAAGGAGAAGCACCGGTGCCTTCATTTTTTTCGAGAGCGCTACCATGGCGCGTACGGTGCGGCCTCCCTCTACTAATACATCATCGCCGAATGAAACGTAGATGAACTTCTCCCGACGGACCAAGGGCTGACCCTTTAATATGGCGTCGGCATTGCCACGCATGACTTTTTGCGTGGCAAATGTTATGGAGCGGGCGCCGCCATATTTCGTAACATATTCCCTGACCTTCTCCTGATGCGGCGAGGTTACAAACACAAGATCGCGAACCCCCGCAGCCGCAAGTTCGTCGATGGCGTACTGAATAAGCGGCTTATCGGCCACGCCAAGCAAATACTTAGGGACTGACCACGTAAGCGGTTGGAGGCGCGTACCCCAGCCAGCTACCGGCAGAATGGCTTTCATATGGGAACTCATATCAATAATATTATCTGCCCGCGTTGTCTCTCAAAATCATATAGGACAAGGCTTGCCGACGAGATCGTACCCAGAGGGTACCTCGAGGAGGTGTAACGAAGTCATAGATGATTTTGGCGACAACCCAATGGGCTATGGCAAAAATCATAAATTCCTTTGTCACTCTTCGTCAATGTACGAGACGTACAATTTCCTCGTCGCTTCGCGGTCTTTACGATTTTTGCACATAGCGCGAGCGAGAATAGTATTGAAATGAGTTCCGGCTTAGTGTACAAGAAAATATGCCGCCCGGCAAACTTTGGCGCTCGAGCGAGTGCGGCCACCTATATCCGCCAGTTCGATAGGAAAAAAATAATAACGAGGCCACCAGTTCCGAACGCACCGAAAGCAAGGGATCGGGCAGGCGTGAGGAGCCCCGCGGCATACGCAGAATAACACTGGGTCATTAGCCAAAAAAGCAGCAGGAGCGCAGCCGAGGCATTCAAAAAGCCAAGGGGCAAAAGCGTAAATACCCAAAGAAGCTCGAGCCCGATAAGCGTGCCGATCATAACGCCCAGTCCGCGCCGTAGCAATGAACTCTCATAGGCGGAAAACCAGCCCCAGAAAAGAAGCAGTAAGAAGGGCACGAGTGGCCAAAGCACCGGCGCCGTTCCATACCGAACCGCCTGAAGAAAAAATTGAAGTGAGCCCCAAAAAACAATGGCGAGACTGAGCAAGAGCACAACATAGCGCCGCCGTCGAAAGAGCAGCTCTTTGAGCCCAAAGAGTAGAAAGAGCGCGCAGAGCGGCAATGCAATGCTTAGCATTTTTTCGGCAGGGATCGCGTAACTCGTAAACAGGTTAACCCCTGTTTCATTCCGAAGCAGCGTATCTGAAAGATCGCCGAACAATAGGCTGCCGTTCATTACCCGAACCCCGATCCAGAGGATGAGCAGAAACAGGCTCCAAAACTCGAATCGGCGCGGTCCGGAACGCACATAAAACACAACCGCTGCAAAGATAAAAAGCCAGGCGGGCGCAACCGTTATAAGGACGGCCAACACGCTGAGTCTAGCGAGTAAAGACCAGGGAGTTTTCCTTAAAATTAATCTTAATCTTGCCGCCATCCTTAAGTTCGCCGCGAATAATGCGATCTGCCAGCCGGTCCAAAATCATCTTCTGAATAAGGCGCTTCACGGGCCGCGCGCCGTATTCAGGATCAAATCCCTCGCCCGCCAGGTATTTTTTAGCTGCGGGCTGGATTTCAATTTTAATATTGCGATCCGCCAGCTTTTTGCGCACCAGCTCAAGCTGCAGATCAACGATGCGCAGCATATCTTCGGGAGTGAGCGGATTGAAGATTACCACCTCATCGATGCGATTCAAGAACTCCGGACGGAAATTATCATGCAGCGCCTCGCGGATTTTTACTTTATAATTTTCTTCTTCGGCTTCAAGTTTTTGTTTTTCCTCAGTGAGAAATCCGAGACTCGACATGGCGCGCATAATTTCTGAACCCACATTCGAAGTCATGATGATGATGGTGTTTTTGAAATTTATCGTTTTCCCCTTGCCGTCGGTAAGCCGACCGTTATCAAGCACCTGCAGCAGGAGATTAAAGACCTCGGGATGCGCTTTTTCAATTTCATCGAAAAGAATCAGCGAATAGGGCCGGTGGCGGATAATCTCGGTAAGTTGTCCCCCCTCTTCAAAACCGACATAGCCCGGGGGTGAACCGATCAGCCGCGCGGCGGCATGCCGCTCCATGTATTCAGACATATCAATCCGTACAAGCGCCTTTTCGTCGTTGAACATGAACTCGGCAAGAGCGCGGGCAAGTTCGGTTTTGCCGACACCCGTAGGCCCTAAAAACATAAAGGAGCCGATGGGCCGGCTTTCATCGGAGAGACCCGCGCGGGCACGGCGGAGCGCGTTTGAAACAAATTCAATTGCCTCTTTTTGGCCGATCACCCGTTTTTCAAGCTCCTCCTCAAGCCTGATAAGCTTGTCGGATTCAGATTCCAGCATCTTCGAAGTCGGTATGCCGGTCCACTGGGAAACCACGGCAGCAATGTCTTCTTCGTCCACTGCGTCTTTAAAGAAGCCGTCCCTTGAGCCCTTCTGCTTGTGCGAAAGTTTTTTCTCAAAGATTTTCAAATCTTTTTCTGCCTGCGGGAGTTCGCCGTAGGTAAGCTGGGCCACGCGCTCAAGATTGCCTTCGCGTTCAGCGGTTTCAGCTTCGCGCTTCAAGGATTCAATCTTGCTGCGCAAGTTGTGTAAATTCTCGAAACTTATTTTCTCGGCATGCCACTGCGCTGAGAGTTCGTCATTTTTTTCTTTGAGCGTGGCGAGTATCCCCTCAATCTCCTTTAATCTCGTTTTGCCTGAAGCTTTATTCGGCTCGTTGGTAAGTGCCTGGCGTTCCACTTCAAGGCGCGTTATTTCACGTCGGGCTTTTTCGATCTCCTGGGGCAGGCTTTCGGTCTCAAGGCGCAGCGCCGCCGTTGCCTCGTCTATCAAGTCCACCGCCTTATCCGGCAAAAATCGGTCGGTAATATAGCGCGCTGAAAGATTCACCGCTGCCTGAATGGCTCGGTCCGAGATGCGCACGCCATGATGAATTTCATATTTCTCCTTAAGCCCACGGAGAATAGTAATCGAGTCTTCTATGGAAGGCTCCTCCACCAAAATTGGCTGGAAACGGCGCTCGAGCGCCGGATCTTTTTCGATATGCCGCTGATATTCGCGCACCGTGGTCGCACCAATGGCATGGAGTTCGCCGCGGGCGAGAGGCGGTTTTAAGAGATTCGAGGCATCCACCGCGCCCTCGGCCGCACCAGCACCTACAATCATATGAATCTCGTCGATAAAGAGGATATAGCGACCAGCCGAATTTTGGATTTCTTTTACAAACGCCTTTAAGCGGTCCTCGAACTCGCCGCGGAACTTTGTACCGGCGATAAGCGAGCCCAAATCAAGCATGATAATTTCTTTGCCGCGCAGCGGTTCCGGTACATCGCCCGCGACCACTTTTTGCGCCAAACCTTCGACGATCGCCGTTTTGCCGACGCCGGGCTCACCGATGAGTACTGGATTGTTCTTCTTGCGACGTGATAACACCTGGATAAGACGTTTCAACTCTTCATCCCGACCAATTACCGGATCAAGCTTATTCTTTTTCGCCTGCTCAGTCAGATTCACCGCGTACTTCTCAAGTACCTGAAATTTTGATTCAGGCGTTTCGTCGGTGATGCGCACCGAGCCGCGCAGCTGGGCAAGTGTGCGGAGCGCCGCGTCGCGTTTCAGACCGAATCGCTCGAGCAATCCCTTTACCGGCGTCGCGACTTCAAGAAGCGCAAGCAAGAAGTGTTCGCAGGAAATGTATTCGTCTTTTTGCTGGGAAGCCACTTTGGCGGCGTGGTCCAGCACCACCATGAGTTCCTGCGAGAGATAGAGTTGGCCGACTGTCGCACCCGAAAGAATTTTGGGCAGTTTTTTTAGTTCCGCATCGATTTCTTGGCTCAGCGCTCCAAGATTGATGCCCGAACGCAGAAGCATCGGCTGAACCAATGACTGGTTGTCGGAGAGCAGCGCCCAAAGCAAGTGGATGGGCCGGAGCTCACCCTGGTTTTCGCGAGCGGCGAAATCTTGCGCACTTTGCAGTGCCTCTTGGGCTTTTATGGTAAACCGATGAAAGTTTGGCATGGATTTCTTAACTAGCTACTACGTACTAATTACTGTTTACTGATTTCAGGATTTGGGCCGTTCTTCGAGCTTCACATTTATCGTAATCGTTTGATTGCCCCGCATAACCTTGAGCGCAATCATGTCGCCTACCGAATAATTCTGAATCGCGCTCCCCAGCGTTTTGCCGTCACTGAGCTTCTGTCCGTTTACCTCAAGAATAATATCTTCGGCCTTAAGCCCGGCCTTATCAGCTGGCGAGCCGGCAATGACCGCCGTGTCGTCGGTAGTGCCGCGGATGAGCGCCCCATAAGCGGAAGGTAACTTCCGGGATGTCTCTAAATCCTCTGTAATCATTGTATAGCGAACGCCGATATAAGGAAGAATGATGCGGCCGCTCTGCTTAATCGACTGGATGGCGCGGTTCGCCTGATTGATCGGAATCGCAAAACCAATATTTTGAGCGCCCGAGGCAACAGCCGTATTGATGCCGATTACTTCACCTTTCAAATTGAGTAGCGGCCCGCCGGAATTCCCCGGATTAATGGCGGCATCGGTCTGAATCACGTTTTCAATGGTTTCCGTTTGTCCGCCCCCGCCCGCTGTTACGTTTCGCTGGAGACCGGAGACAACACCGACCGAAACCGTATTTCTAAACTCACCCAGGGCATTGCCGATCGCGATTACGGTTTGGCCGAGCCGCAATTCCTCTGAGTTGCCGATGGTCACCGTGGGTAGATTCGTCGCATTAATGCGCAGCACGGCGAAATCAAGCGCCGGATCGCGCGCTACGACTGTGGCCGTATATTTTTTACCGTCATTCGTAAAAACGGTATACGAGGCGCTCTCATCCACAACTACGTGCCGATTGGTAACAATAAGGCCGTCGGAGCTCAAGATGAACCCGCTGCCGCCGCCTACCTCTTGCTTGGTTGTACCGCCACTCTGCTTGCACGGCTGGATTGAATCACCGTTGTCGCCAAAAAATTGACGGAATTCTGGCGGCAAGTTGCCGAAGGGATCGGTTGGACAATTTTCAATTAAGGGCACATCTTTGGAGATAACGATCGAAACGACGGCCGGCTCAGATTTTTCAACGGCTTGGATGATTTTTTCTTCGTAATCAACGGCGGGCAGATAGACTACATTCGAAGAGGTCACCGTTGTCGTAGCAGTCAGCGTGCCGGGGATAAGGCTCTTAAAAAAATCTGGAATGCTGAACGCGGCAGCGCTGCCTGTTCCGCTTGATACCACCGAACCAATAATGCCGCCAGCCAGTGCCGCAATAATAATGTAGATGCCAAGAGTTCGGTTGTTCATGTCTTTCTAAAGTTTCTAAAAGATAAATAATTCATTCGATAAAAGATAGTACGTAGGAAGGATGCGCCGTGTGACGATCCGCCTGTCGTGATCTAACTCGAGCCCGCTCTTATTATATACAACTTTTGAGCTCTTTCCGGTCTCTTTTTTCTATTGTAAGCCAATTGGCACTCTAGTCAATAGAGTGCCAATTTTGTTTCCTAAACACCCCGCGCTAGCCCGGATATCGTTGCTATTTCTTTGCTCTCTGCATAAGCACCAAGGCTCTTTTTAACTCAGAGAGAGTGGTACCTCTCCCCAACGAAAATCGGATACTTCCCTTTGCACGGCTATCGGAATAACCCAGTGCTTGGATTACATAGGAAGGTTCAAGCGAGCGGGCAGCGCAAGCCGAACCGGAGGAGGCGGCAATGCCGAGCTTGTCGAGTTTGGTCAAAAAATACTGCGCCTCTTCTCGGGGCAAGTAGACATTCAAATTATTCGGCAGCCGCTCACTTCTAAGCGCCGGGCCGTTTAGCTCTGCGTCTTTATATATTTTCTTAAGCTCAGCCCAAAGAAAATCACGCAGTGTGCGTACTCGTTTAATTTCTTTCTCGCGAACTTTTACAGCAAGTTCTATCGCTTTTCCAAAACCGACAATCGAAGGCACACTTTCCGTGCCTGAGCGCAGGCCATACTCTTGTCCCCCGCCATGGAGGATTGGCATAAGTCGGTAACTGCGGAGAGCCGGCAGGCGTGCGTAGAGCGCACCGATTCCTTTCGGCCCGTATATCTTATGCGCCGAGACGGTTAGAAAATCAACGCCCAATTCTTTTACCTTTACATCGAAATACTGAAAGGCCTGCACTGCATCAGTATGAAAAAATGGACCCTTGGTGTAATCGGTAATAGTATTTGCTTTTCGAAATTCGGCAATAATTTTGCTGATTTCCTTAATGGGCTGGATCACGCCAATCTCATTATTTGCATACATCACCGAAACTAAAGTGGTTTCGGAGGTAAGCGCCTTTTTTAGCTTCTCGAGATTAATAACTCCTTCATTATTCACTGGCAGCACGACTACATCCACGCCGTAGTTACTGAGCGCGCGGGCGGTCGCGAGCACCGACTCATGTTCAATAGATGAAATAATGATTCGCGGTATTTTTGCGCCGCTCCTAAATTCTGGTTGAAATTGTTTCTGGAGCATTACTACCCCTTGGAGCACTAAATTATTGGCCTCCGTGGCCGAACCAGTAAAAATAATCTCGTTAAAGTTGGCACCGAGCGCTTTGGCAATAGTTTCGCGCGAGCTGTCGATTGCCGCAATCGCCTCCTGACCAAATGAGTGCACGGAGCCGGCATTGCCGTATTTCTCGGTAAAATAGGGCTTCATCGCCCGAAAAACAGCCGGATCCACCGGCGTTGTCGCGGCGTAGTCGAGATAGATTCTTTTAATTACTTTTGACATATGAACTCTTGCCACGCGAAATTACGAATCATTCCGAACATACGAATAATACCTCCATTCGTACGTTCGTAGCTATTCGGAGATTCGTGTGAACCAATTATTTTTAGAACAATGTCTGGTGAAACACCAAGTCCTGAAACTCAAGTGGAATCTTTAAGAGATTCCCCGAATTCCGCTCGGGCATGATGAGGTAGCCCTTTTTCTTGGCGAGTTCGTAAAGGTCCTTAGTAATCTTCACATCGTTCAGACAATACGCTTCAAGTTGTTTCCAGTTGCCATCTTTATAAAGCTTGATAGCCTCAAGCCCGTGGCCGTTCTTGCCGGTACCCAGATTCGTGCGCGCTAAAATATCAAGACTGATGCGCTGGCCAATCGAAGCTTCGATTTCATCTAAGAGATCCAGCCGCTCGATTTTCATGAGATCGAAATCGAAATACTTCTGGAGTACGGGCACATCAAAGCGGTTGCTGCTAAAACCAATGAGCAGCCCAGCGTTTCTAAAAAGCTCGCCGAGTTCTTTTAGCCTGTCCTCGCGATAGGAAAGATACTTGTCCTGGTTGTAGGAGTAGACGCCGACAAACGAAACATCGAGCTTCGCAAGGTTCTCCTGCCCGCCCACATCCTGAAATGAATTTTTGGTTTCAACATCGAAAACGAATTTATCCAACATTTGCAGGTTCAAATTTATGTGTATCTATCTGCTACTGAGGAGGCCGCATAGCTCATCGGCTTAGTCCGCGCCTCATAGTTATGCGCGCGAATCATACCGACCACCTCCTGAATCATGACCTTGGTCTCGCCGTTTTCACCGATATCGGCGTGGATTTCGAAGTCAAAGTCGGGCGCTTTAGCGTCTCTAAGTTTTTCGAGTATTTCTTTGGCTACATCAAGCGAGAGCAAAACCTCGCGTATAATCCGGTCGCGGAGCGTATAAAACTTAGCGAGTTCAATGCGCCGCCAGAAGTAGCGGCCGCCGTTCCCTACCCGGTGTACCACGATTGCGCTCACAAAATCAGCGCTCTTGTCATGACGAAGTAGCGAGTCGGAACCCACGATGATTTTATATTTTCTCTTTTGGTCGGCGAGCATGTAGCGAACGATTTCTTTCGCCACCTCCGCTGACTTGAGCTCCAGTCCGAACGGACTCTTAAACGTGTCTTGCATATCGGGTAGTAGAAGTTCGATTGATGGATTGCCTGCCGCGTAGCGAAATCGAACTTTCACTACCCGACATACGTGACTATGATGGCCGAATCTCCGCCAATAGTCAATTATATTGTGCGAAATCGTTTCACATACACTTCTACGTCACATCAATCGCACCACAGCTATTCTCCTTTTACTATTATATCTCACGATCGTGAGATATAATAGTAAAACACGCTATTATTATTTTTACCATTACTTTTTTACCCTTACTTTAAAATTGAACTCCAATGAAAGGTGATCTTACTCACAAAATGCTCGAATTAATCTCTCGAGCTAGTCTCAAAACAACCGATACTATCGCGGCTTTTTTAACTTCGCCCTATGGCAGCTCTTATAAAACCATTGAATATAATCTCGAAAGGCGGGAGCACCGACGTGGACGGGCAATACTTCAGAAAGAAGAGAGGCAGCGTTATTACAATCTTCTCTATACGCTCAAAAAAGAAGGGCTGATCAAAGAAGTAGACCAGGGGCTGCTCTCGGTCACCGAAAAAGGAAGGGCGTGGCTCTTGCGGCATAAAAATAATAATAGACAAGTTCCCGCTGTTCGCTATACAGGATTGCCTCACGATCGTTTTATTATCGTAGCCTTCGATATTCCCGAAAAAGAACGGTTCAAGCGCGACTGGTTGAGGACTGCGCTAAAATCCTTAGGGTTACAAATGATTCAGCGTAGCGTGTGGATGGGCAAAGTTAAATTACCCGCACTTTTTCTAAGCGACGTGAGAAAATTACGCTTATTGGACTCAGTCGAGATTTTTGAAATAACGAGAACCGGAACCTTAAAACACCTACTCTAGAGAATCTATCGAGCCTATTTCTTTACTATGTTTTCTCACGATCGTGAGAAAACATAGTAAATGAGCCAATTGGTGGGAAGCGGTATTGTGTCCGATGTCACACCAGAGAGGGAAGGGGCACTAAGAAGTAATAAATTCTTTTAGCTTCGCGAGCTCGCGGTCCAAAACTTCACGACTTCGCGCCTCAATATTTAAACGCAATAATGATTCGGTATTAGATTTGCGGAGATTAAACCGCCAGTCGGAATATTCGACGGAGAGACCGTCAATATGCTCGACTGTGCCGTCTTTATACTCACTTTCAGCTCGCGCAATGATTTCGTCTTTCTTTTCGGTTTCAAAATTAATTTCGCCAGAGATGAAGTGTGTTTCGAGGAGTGGGCGCACCACTTCAGAAAAAGGTTTCCCCTCGCGCGAGAGGAGATCGAGCAGTAAAAGCACTGGGTAAATACCACTATCTAAAGACATGGTTTCCTCAAAATAGAAATGGGAACTTAGTTCTCCAGCAAAAACCGCGCCTTCGCGCTTCATGACCTCGGGAATAAAGGAGTGGCCTACGCGGCTAATGATCAAACGGCCGCCGCCGCGCTCCACGACATCTTTGATCGGCCAAATAACGCGCGGCTCACCTACAATCGCGCTCCCCGGTTTTTTCTTTAAAATTTCTTGGGCGAAGAGTGCCGTCATAAAACAGCCTTCTACTAGCTCGCCCCTTTCGTCATAGAAAAATACCCTGTCGCCGTCCGCATCCCAGGCAATGCCCATATCCGCGCCCGCACTTTTCACCAGTTCTGAAGTTTCTTTACGATTTTGTGGGAGCATCGGATTGGGGCTGCCTTTGGGGAAGGTACCATCCGGCTCCTCATCAAGCCCCACAAGGGTAAGCGGCAGATTGGCGCGCTCTACAAACTGCCGAAATACTTTGCCAGACATACCAAAATTCGCGTTCATCACCATCTTCATGGGTTTGATATTCGCTACATCAAACTTCTCGAGCAGAAAATCAAAATAGGCAGGCAGCACGTCTTCTCGTTGTATGGTGCCGGGCTTCACGAGTTCCGGTTTGCGATCTTTTACCGCTAGCTCATAGATCTTCACGAGACCGCTTTCTGCGGAGAGCGGTCCCATGCCTGAGCGAACCAATTTCAGACCGTTCCACTCCCGGGGATTGTGCGAGGCCGAGATGAAAACGCCGCCATCAACGCCCAAGTGCTCGGAGGCAAAGTAATAGACGTCTACCGGTACGACGCCAATATCAAAGACATGCACGCCGCTCTCCTTAAACGCCCGGCAGACCGCGTCAAATAGGGCGGGACCTGACTCGCGCACATCGCGCCCCACCACCACCTTCCAGGCCTCAAGATGCGCCGCAAAGGCCTTGGCGATCGCCGCAACCACCTCCTCGTTGATTTCCTTCGGATAGCGCCCGCGGATATCGTAGGCTTTGAAGATTTCTCTATTGATCTCCATTGATGTGCTAATGATACACAAATGACTCGATGAAGTGAACGCCCTGAGCTCGAAACTGCATTGAATTGAGGCCATTTTTAGGGTAAAGTTACCTTCGTAATGGCCAGACGCAAAGCCAAAAGGGAAGAAGAGGATTGGGACGAGGAAGACGAGGACCAGGGTGATGCCTGGCTAAGACCCGAGACAAAAAAAACCATTCTCGCTATTTTTTTTATTGTAGCGGCCATTCTTCTAGTGCTCTCACTCTTCGGCAAAGCCGGACCAGCGGGCGACATGATTTATCGTTTTTTTAACTGGCTGCTCGGCCTCGGTTACTTCCTTTTGCCGCTCGCCTTTCTCTTTGCCGCCGCCGTATTCCTTATCGCCGAGCGGAAAAAGATACTTATTACGACGATTATCGGCGGAATTTTACTGGTACTCTCCGGACTGGGCTTTATCGACATTATCTCGCCGGATAAAGGCGGTGTCTTAGGGTCGCTCGTGGGCTCAATAGAAATTCCCTTTGGTTATACCGCTTCAATCGTGCTTACTGTAGCGCTCTTCCTGGCAAGCGGCATCATAATGCTCAACACACACATTGTCTTAAAAAATCCGCTTAAGCGTCCGCTGCGTAAGAAGACGGATATCGAAGCCCTTAATTTGCCCGACGAGGCAGAAGAGAATGATGCCGAAGAGGCGGAAGAGGAAGAGTCCGACGAAGATGAGCGTGAGCAAGAGGACGAGTCGGAAGAAGAAAAAGAGCTTATGGTAACCGAGGGCGATATGCGGCCCGAAGGAAAACGTAAAGCCTTTACATTGCCCAAAGTAAGCAAGGATTATACACCGCCGACACTCGACTTGCTCGTGTCGTCCGTTGAAAAACCGACCTCCGGCGACCTCAGAGCAAACGCCAATATCATCAAGCGCACCCTCGAGAGCTTCGGCATCCCGGTTGAGATGAGCGAGGTTAACATTGGCCCCAAGGTTACGCGCTACAGCCTGAAGCCAGCCGAAGGCGTGAAGCTCGCGAAAATCACGGCGCTCAAGCAAGACCTCTCGCTCGCGCTGGCCGCGCACCCCATCCGTATCGAGGCGCCCATCCCGGGTAAATCGCTCGTCGGCATCGAGGTACCGAATAAGTCCGCCGCTATCGTGCGCCTGGGCTCGCTCATGATCTACCCGGAGTTCGCGAGTTCGGGACAGCTGGGCTTTATTCTCGGCCGCGACGTCACCGGCAATCCCATTTTCGCCGACATCTCAAAGATGCCCCACCTCCTCATCGCCGGCGCGACCGGCAGCGGCAAGTCTGTCGCCTTGCACGCGCTTATCGTTTCTCTTTTATATAAAAACGGTCCGCAGACGCTTCGTTTTGTCATGATCGATCCCAAACGTGTCGAGCTCTCAATCTATAACGGCATACCGCATCTTGTCTCGCCTGTCGTAATGGACGGCAAAAAGACCATGGGCGTGTTCCGTTGGGCAATCAAAGAAATGGAAAATCGCTACGAAGTTCTCCAGATGTCCGGGAACAAGGATATTAAGAGCTACAATGCGGCGCACCGCTCTGATCCCCTGCCCTTTATCGTAATCATCGTAGACGAGCTCGCCGATCTTATGGCCGCGCACGGCCGCGAGATTGAGGGTTCGATCGTGCGCCTCGCGCAGATGGCTCGCGCGGTAGGTATTCATCTTATCCTCGCGACTCAGCGGCCCTCGGTTGAAGTCATCACCGGCCTCATCAAGGCAAACATCACGAGCCGCATGGCGCTTCAGGTAGCGAGCCAGGTGGATTCACGCACCATCCTCGACGGCTCGGGCGCCGAGTCGCTCCTCGGCGGTGGCGACATGCTTTTTGTCTCATCTGATTTTTCAAAACCCAAACGTATCCAGGGAGCCTACCTTAGCGAAGAAGAAATGAATGCCGTCGCCGACTTTATTCGCAGTCATAACGAGGCGCCGGTTACCGAAGACTCGGAGAACTCCGTTCTGAGCGCCCTAGACGGCGCCGAAGTCGAGGCGCGCGGGAACTCTAAGGAAATTTTCGACGAGTTTGCCGATGCCGGAGACGGCGACGACGATGAAATCGTGGAGCAAGCTACCAACCTGATTCGGGAAACTAAAAAAGCTTCGGCTTCGTTTTTACAGCGACATTTAAAGATCGGCTACGCCCGCGCTGCGCGCGTGCTTGATATCCTAGAGAAAGAGGGTAAGATAGGGCCTGGACGGGGGGCCAAAGAACGCGAGGTCTTTTTGTAAAGAGAGCTCGCCCCTCGGCCGGACTAATGAACGAAAAAGGCTTCAAACATATTTTTGTCGAGGCAGTAAGCACTCGGGGATTTAGCACTGAGCGTCTCTCCGAGCTTTCCGGCGTACCTGAACGATTTATCGAAGCCTTGCGCGCGGGGAATTATGATCACCTGCCCCCCTCCCCTTACGTACGGGGGTATTTGTATAAGATTGCGGCACTCCTTGGCGCAAATCCCGAAGAGTGGTGGCGCGCCTATCGCGAAGAACACATTCCCACGGGATCAGGCGCCCAAGACCGGCTGCCTGTAAACCGTTTCAATTTAAAACGCTTCGGCAAAGGCAAGATCGCGCTTGCCGCCCTTGCCGTACTTATCCTTGGTTACGGGGCGCTGCGCTTTAATCAAATTTTCGGCGTGCCGGAGCTCAATATTACCAATCCGAATACCACAAGCATCGTGGTGCAAAATGACCGCTATCTCGTTACCGGAAAGATATCCGCTGGCGACGCGCTTACGATTAACGGCGAGTCCGAAATGATCAGGGGCGACGGCACATTTGAAAAAGAGTTACAGCTGTATCCGGGCATAAATACCTTTGAGTTTACCGTTGCCCATTTTTTGGGGCGCGACGCCCATGAGACCCGCAAAATCGTCTACCAGCCAGACATCGAGATGGCTCCGCAGCCGCCGCCCGAGCCCATCGCTCCAACGTCTAGCCCACGCGTTACCGCGACAAGCTCAGACGAAGGTATATAATATAACAATCGTACTACACGCATATGACAAAAAAAGAAGATAAAAAAATAAAGGAGACGGTGGCGGTCGCTGAAATGCCCGTCGCTGAAATGAAAGAAAAAACAAAAGAAACTAAAGCTGAGAAGGATAAAGACCTCAACAATCTCCTGAGCTCGCTTCAGGACAAGTTTGGCGAGGGCTCCATCATGAAACTTGGCGAGGTGAAGAAGGTGAATGTTGATGTAATCCAAACGGGCTCATTCTCACTTGATATCGCGCTTGGTACCGGCGGCATCCCCAAGGGCCGCATTGTTGAAATCTTTGGCCCGGAATCGAGCGGCAAAACAACGCTTGCTCTAAACGTCGTTGCCCAGGCGCAAAAGGCAGGCGGCCGGGCGGCGTATATCGATGCCGAGCACTCCATGGACCCTAAATACGCCGCGAAGCTTGGCGTAAAAGTTGACGATCTATTAATCTCCCAGCCCGACAGCGGCGAAGAGGCGCTCAATATTTTGGAAAGCCTGGTGCGTTCGAACATTATTGATATTATCGTAGTTGACTCCGTAGCGGCGCTTACGCCCAAAGCGGAAATCGAAGGCGAAATGGGTGCGCAATTCATCGGGCTCCAGGCGCGCATGATGAGCCAGGCACTTCGCAAACTGACCGCCATTGCCGACAAATCAAGCACGCTCATCATTTTTATCAATCAGCTCCGGGAAAAAATAGGCGTCATGTGGGGCAGTCCAGAAACCACGCCCGGCGGCCGGGCGCTTAAGTTTTATGCCTCCGTACGCATTGACGTCCGCCGCATTGCCTATGTGAAAAAAGGCGATGAGGTGGTCGGCAATCGCGTGCGGGCCAAGGTGGTAAAAAACAAAGTGGCCCCGCCCTTCCGCGAGGCTGAGTTCGACATCATGTATGGCGAAGGCATCTCCTACGAAGGCGATGTGCTCACTGCGGCTTTGAATTCCGGTGTGGTCACAAAGTCTGGAGCGAGTTATTCTTATGAAGGAGAGCGTCTTGGAACTGGCTTCGACAATATTAAGACGCGGCTCAAAGAAGATAAGAAACTTCTTAAAGAAATAGAAAAGAAAGTTAAAGGTGTTACAGAACGAGATTAAACAGTTTGTTGGTATTGCTATAGTACTCTTCCTCGTAATACTAGGGGGCTTCCTTTTGTTTTCGCACGCTGCCGCCCCGGAGGCCCCTCGAGCGGATAATTCCGCTCTTGTTGCCCCACCCGCAGCGCCACAAGGTCAAGTTGCCGAACCCTCGGCACCGCTTCTTGCGGGTGGTGATATGGGCGCCACGGCCCCTACCGCAGCAACAAGCACAGCAACACATGTACTTTCCCCGCTCGCTACAGATCGAAAAGCAGAGGTTCAAGCGGCTTTCGCTGCCAAATCAATCCTCGACATCGTAAAAGATAAAGCTCTGCTTCAAGACTCGCTCCAAGTCATGGGCATCTCGGCGGTCATGAGCAAGCTTGTCGCCGAATCAAACGGCGGCTCGACCTTTGATTGTCATCAGGAGGCCCACTATATTGGACGGAATGCTTACGATCTCTTTAAAGAAAAGGCATTTGCCGAGTGCGATGCTTCCTGCCACTCCGGCTGTTACCATGGCGCCATGGAAACGATGCTGCAGGAGAAGGGCACGGGAAACCTTGCCGCCACCATTGACAGCGTCTGCCAAACCTTCAGCACGAGTTTCGGCATTTTTGAATGCCTCCATGGCGTGGGCCACGGCATCCTCGCCTACATGAACTACGACTTGCCAGCCACGCTTAAGGAGTGCGGGAAGTTGAGCAGTAATTTCGAAACTACGTCGTGCTATGGCGGCGCGTTTATGGAAAACGTGCTCACCGGCGAGGGACTCGGTGCCAGCTCGATTCATACCACCACCTGGGTGAGCAAGAACCCCCAGTTTCCTTGTAGTGGCATCGATCAAGACTTCAATGTGCAATACCAATGCTACCAGATGCAGACCAGCTGGATGCTGTGGCTAAATGGCTATAATTTCGACGGCGTAAAAGACGAGTGCCTTAAAGCACCGGGGAACATGATTCCCGTGTGCTTCAAAAGCTACGGGCGCGACGCGGCTGGCAATTCGCTTCGTGATGCGCAAAAGATCGTGCCACTCTGCGAAAAAGTTCCAGCGGGTGACAATCGCAACCAATGTGCCATCGGCGCGGTAAACGTCATCGTAGACTTCTGGGGCGGCAAGCTCGACAATCAGGCCACCGTGCTGTGTTCTCTCTTCAAAAACGATGAGCAAAAGGCTTGTTACGAAACGCTTGCTTGGCGCTTAGGTGATGTATTTGGCGGCAATATCGCCAAGAAGACTGCGGTCTGCAACGGCTTTGACGAAAAATACCGCTATCTCTGCAATACGTAATGCGAATCTCGTCTGAATGCTACGAATAATTCGGATGCACCGATTCGTAGCCGGTTATTCCGACACTCATTCGTTGCATTCGCATATCATTTGTAGATTAGAATTATATTTTTTCTAAAAGTTTGTAGAAGTTTTCAAATAGCTTCGCTACGAGTATTGGGCCAGTGCCACCAGGTGTGGGCGTGTAAAAAGCTAATTTTTTCTCACTCATCGAGAGCGGCTCGGGATCAAAGTCGCCGATCCATGTACCGTTTTTTTCCGAGTAACCAAAATCGATAACTGCTGCTCCTGGTTTAAGCATCGAAGTTTTTATAAAACCGCCGGCGCCGGCGCCCAGCACCACGAGATCCGCGCGAGAGATTAGAGAAAGATCGCTTTCTTTGTCGAGCATGATTATTTCGCGCGCTTTGCCGATGAGCCAGGTTGCTACAGGTTTCCCTACCAGAATGCCCATGCCTACGACTGCTACCGTAGCACGACTCAGATCGAATTTCTTTTCTTTAAGTATTTCTTCGGTCGTAGCGACTGCAGGTGGAAGGACTGGATTTCTTTCCGTGTAAAATGCTCCGAGGGCTCGTTCGGAGAGGGCATCCACGTCTTTCTCGCGCGGAATAGCATTTAAGGCGTAGTGCCGATTTAACTCGCCCGGCAAGGGCAGCTGGAGCACTAGCCCACCCACCGCCTTCGATTGGCCAAGTTTGCCAATCTCGTCGCGCAGCTCGTCGTTTGTAATCGTCGGTAGAAACTCATAGATACGAAAATCGACGCCGAGCTCTGCGGCAGTTTTCTTTTTGATGCGCAAAAAGTTAACGGATGAGGGATCCTCCCCTACCAAAACCGCACCGAATATCTTGGTCGTTTTCGGACGCTTTTTAACCTCGTCCAAAATCCGCCGCTGTATTGCTTTGCCGTCAATCTGCATAAATAGAATCCAGCTCACTACTAGTCCCAGTCCGCGTTGCCTAGAAAAATAAAGTATACCTTATATTTCTAGGCAACCCTGCGCGCTACGGCAAACATCACACATCCCTTTGTCGCTCCTCGTCGACGTACTCCCCAAGTACAATCTTCTCGTCGCTTCGCGGACTGCACGATGTTTTCACATAGCGCAGCCGGAAATAGTAGTGAGATGGATTCTAGAAGGAATGTATACGAAAATGCCGAAAAAGTGAAGTGACACGGCGAGCGGGCGTTGCTCGCGAGTCGCTATTACGTTTACTATCCTATTCAGACGATCGTCTGGATAGGATAGTAGCTTCTCTAATCTTCTTCTGTAACTTCTCTGTATTGCCGTGCTTTAACAGACCGAGATACGAATGTATCGTTTCGGAAGTCGGGTGCTCAGCCAATCTCCTCATCATCCGCTTCCTTGTCGCAGTCCGGAGTACCCGATTGTCCGCAAAATGCACCCAACCCAGGAAATCCACTCCGGAAGCTAATGTCTTGAGAAAAAGCTTTTGTGGGTGAAGTTCCAGCTTCAAATACTCAAGGAGAAATGCCTGTATACGTGGGATGAGCATTTCAAGCCACCTTCTATCTTCTGAAAATACGACGAAGTCATCGGCATAGCGGATATAGTATTTGGTCTTCAGTATATGCTTCATATGCCTGTCGAACTCATGCATATAGACATTGACCAAGAGTTGCGAGGTAAGATTGCCGAGCGGTAAACCGACTCCAGGCCTGGTCTCAAAGCTCTCTACTACTGCCCGAAGTAGTAAGAGAATGTCTGCGTCGGAGATACGCGTCTCAAGGAGAGAATGCAAGACACGGTGATCAATACTCGCGAAAAACTTCCTAATATCGCATTTCAGGACCCACGCAGTACGGGTATTGTTTTTACTTACCTTGTTTGAGAAAGCGCGAAAACGATTCAGTGCTTTATGCGTTCCTTTTTCGACTCGGCAAGAATACGAGTCAGCAATAAACGTCTTATCGAAAAACGGATAGAGAATTCTGTAGATGGCATGATGCAGGAGTCGATCACGGACTGTAGCTTTATGAATGTCGCGCGGCTTGGGATCATTGATTTTGAAAGCGTGATAAGGGCCGTGGCGGTAGGTATGCTGCTTCAGTTCCTCGTGGAGCGTCAAAATATTATCCATAAGCTGGAGTGAGAATTCTTGGACATCCTGCTTATGGCGCTTGCCTCTCACAAACTCTTCCCAAGCTGCCAAAATATTTTCTATACTTATGATATCTTGATAAGTACGTGTTAGTTGGCTGCGCATAACAATCTAAATTACAAGCATGACTCCTTATAAC
>JBGOTK010000002.1:0-23512 GCA_041476445.1 Minisyncoccia bacterium
TCATCGGGGGATTAGGTAAGTGGCATACCGGAGGTCTCCAAAACCTCATTCGGGGGTTCGATTCCCTCATCCCCCGCCGCGAAACAAAATAGTGGTTCCAGTATGGAGCCGCTATTTTGTTTTACATGGATGAGGGAATCGAACAAGCGGAAGGGGCCGGGAAACCACGATTGGTTTCCCGTGTAGGAGGTTATTCGGAACCGAGGGTTCCGAAGGAGCGAGCCTGCGAGCGACGTGAGATTCCCTCATGAGAATCCCCCGCCTCCACCCCTCAAAACAAGCGCCCGAGGCAGGTACTTACTTATATTTTGGGTTATAATCAGCTCATGCATCCGCGGAGCTTCTCGCAGTTTTTTGGCGCGCTTAGCGTAGTAGCAATTTTACTTATTGCCGGAGGCGCATATTTTTTCATACATACCTCAGCCGAATCTTCTCTATCTCTTGCGCCTCTCAATTCGAATGCCTCTTCCTTCTTTGACTTCGAGGTGCTTTATACAGACCAAGGCTTTATCCCTGATCAGATTGAAGTGCCCCTAGGAGCACGTGTGGCATTTAAAAATAACACTACCCTACCGCTTGAGACCGCCTCAGATCCGCATCCAACACACACTGACTACCCCGAATTTGATGCTGGAAGAGAATATGCTTTTGGTGAGACATATATTTTTGAGTTCGAGAGGACGGGAACGTTCGGCTACCACAACCACAATCGATCGATCGACCGGGGTATTGTCCGCGTTATTGACCCCACCAATCCGGTCCCCAATATCGATAAAACAATACCAGAGCAACGAGCGATACGAGATACACTACTCGCTATGTTTGATGCACATGACCCGAATTCCATCTTTACCATCGTAGACGCGATACAAAGCAACCCAGCGCTTTCTCTCAATTGCCATGATATTGCACACGATATTGGCCATCGAGCATATGAGCTATTTGGCTTTTCAGAAGCCATGACATTTAGTAATCCTAATCACGTGAAGCACGCTCTGGTGCAATATATTTGTGCCGGCGGTTATATGCACGGCATTGTTGAGGAGTTATCGTTGCATCAGCCTACCTTTAAAACCCACCCGGACCCAATTTGTGAGGCAGTACCCGCGAGTGACCGCGCCAGCTGTTTTCACGGCGTAGGACACGCCCTTATGTTTGCGAATAGTCGCGATGTATCGACCTCACTAGACGACTGTCGAGGCATTGAACAATCTACAGATACCCACCGCTGCTTTGAAGGCGTGTGGATGGAATTATTTTGGGGGAACACCGAACACACGGGGCCAGATGCACTGGGTTGGGATCTCGACAAGCCATTGGCTCCCTGCACTGCCACTCAGGCAGATGCGAAGCCCGCGTGTTTTATTTATTCCACATTTGGCTATCTCCGCACCCATGTCAAAGACTATGCAGGTGCGGTCACGATGTGCACCCAAAGCGATCTTGATGAAACCGACACCGAATTTTGCCTCAAGGGTCTGGGTATTACCATGATGAGTAAGTTTAAAGGCCAGCACCTCGAGGGTTCTGAAATATACGTTAATGGTCTTGCCGCAGAAAAAAAGCAAGCATTTTATGAGGGCGTTATGGGTTACGCACGTCTCTCTGGTATTAGTGAGGTTGAACTTCAAAACTCATGTAATCTATTTAAAACCGACGCGGATATTTGTACGGCTGTTCTTAGGGATAGTAAATAAAGGAAATCCCCTCATATATATAATGTAACTATGAACGCCAAGGATGTTTTGAAATATGGACATCTTGATGTGATGCGCGCAATTCAAGGAGTGAAAGACTCCGATTGGGAAAAAGTCGGCGTCACGCCGCTCTGGTCCATTAAAGATCATATCGGCCACTTGGCGGCATTTGAACGAGTCCTTGAGGACGTTTTTACCTCGATCCTGGACTCAGAAAAAGAAACGAGTTATTTGAATAACTATCGTTCGCTTGGTGGTGAATCGTTTAACGATACCGAAGCGGAAATAAGAAAATCACGAAAGCCCAAAGACGTGGTAAGTGAATATAGCCTAGCAGCTCTCAGAGTCCAGAAACTCGCCGAGGTAGTACCGCTGAAGACGTTTACCAAAATCGGCACCCTTCCCTGGTATGGCAAGGGATATTCCCTAGATGACTATATTGTGTACGCCAACTACGGACACAAACAGGGACACCTTGCGCAAATTACTGCGTTTCGGGAAAAGTTGTAAGCAAGTCACTTGTTCTCTCGGTCATGAACACGTACTTAGCCAACCTTCATTTCTATTTGCTATAATGGAATATGGCAAGAGAGTTTCAGCCCGCGTTCACTTTCGATGACGTTCTCATAAGACCGGAACGAAGCAGTGTCGAACCTCGCGAAGCTGAGACAAAAACTGAGGCCGTGCGCGGTCTTTTTTTGTCCCTCCCTATTCTCTCCGCCGCCATGGACCGGGTAACCGAAGAGCACATGGCCATTGCTCTCGGCAAACTCGGCGGGCTTGGGGTATTGCATCGAAATTGTTCACTGCCAAAACAAGTGCGCATGGTAAGGGCGGTAAAGAGTAAAAAAGTACGCGTGGCGGCCGCCTGCGGGCCGTTTGATCTTCTGCGCGCCGAGGCGCTCGAAAAAGCCGGTTGTGACGTGGTAGTCATCGACTGTGCCCATGGACATAACAGCCAGGTGGTGAAAAGCGCCCGGAGCATTCGTCGGAAACTCAGGAAGGCCAAACTGGTGGTGGGGAATATTGCGACCCAAGAGGGTGCCCGCGATCTCGCCGAGTTTGCGGACGGAATTAAAGTCGGCGTCGGACCGGGATCCATCTGCACCACCCGCGTGGTGAGCGGTGTCGGCGTACCGCAGTTTTCCGCTATTTTAGAAGTGGCAAAGGCGGCCAAGAAATACCACGTGCCCGTTATCGCGGACGGCGGCATAAGAACCTCGGGTGATATAGTGAAAGCGCTCGCGGCCGGAGCGTCAGTCGTCATGTTGGGCAATCTACTTGCCGGCACCCTTGAAACTCCGGGAAATATCATCACCAAAGACGGTAAAAAATATAAGGAGTACCGAGGCATGGGCTCCCGCGCCGTGCTTCAATCCAAAATGTCCGGCGACCGTTATCTTATACACGGAAAAAACTTTGTAGAAGAGGGAGTCGAAGCGCTGGTGCCCTACCGGGGTGCAGTAAATCATGTCATAGAGAATCTCATCGGTGGACTGCGTATTGGTATGGGCTACATAGGTGCGAAGACCATTCATCAAATACCCCAAAAGGCGAAATTTGTTTACATTACCAACGCCGGCATGAGAGAAAGTCTGCCGCATAATGTGGAAACTATAAAAACCACTGCCACGGAGCAAAACGACGCACACTAGTGCGCCGTTTTGCTCTCTTTACAAACCATTTGTTCTACCTCGCCTCGTAGGTCACCGAAACAGTAATCTTTACTTCGTTTTGACCGGGCTCAATCGATGGCGCTGGAGCAGCTGCTACGCCGCCTTTCGCATCCATGAGAGTTTCACGGGCGTAAATCGGCATCGCCCCACCGGACTCAGAGAAACCCGTAATGCGCACAATGCGAACTCCGAGCTGACCTGCCAAGCGTTCAGCATTTTCGCGCGCCTTGTCGATCGCGATCTTTTTGGCATCAGCTTCAGTTTTCGATGGATCGTCTACGGTAAACGACGGGCCGTTTATATCATTTGCGCCCGCATTCACCGCGCCCGCCAGGATATCGCCGATGGAGTTCAGATCACGCACTTTAACGGCAAGCGAATTAGTAACTTCATAGCTCGCAATCTTGGGCGGTCCGGAGGGTGGGCAGGGATAGCCGAGCGGACAGACTTGATTCCCGTACTGATACTGAGGCGTCACATTGTAATAGGAAGTCTGTATATCCTTTTGATCAACGCCTTTTGACTTTAGAAACGCCACCACCTTATTGTTTTTCGCGGTATTATCATCTTGCACATTGGCCAGATTCACGCCCTCCGATCGGACTGTGAGAGAAAGGGTTGCAATGTCGGGAACGACGTAGACCGTACCCTCGCCTGTCGCCGTTATCGCGAAGGCGTGCCGCTCACTAAGATCCTGAAAGCCCTTTATCATGAGCCCCAAATAATAAAGACTAACCATTAGTACCAAAAACGCACCGAGCCTGAGAAGCCACATCTTTTCGCGGCCAACACTCCACTTTTGTATGTCTTCCATATAATATAGGGAAAAAAATTAATTATTGAAACGACGATATCGGTTCACTACTACTACGTATAAGTATAGCATCAGGTAACAGTTTGATTTTGTTCCATAAGGCTTCATAATTGACCTATGGCAGACGGACAAGAAGAAATTATCTGGGAGGCTCATGAATTTCCTTACCAGCCAAAAACACCCGTCTGGTATTGGACTTCGATTGTACTCACTATCCTCTTGATGCTCTGGGCCCTGTGGGAAGGGAATATTCTGTTTGCGATCTTTATTATGATCGCGGAAATTATGGTTTTTATTTGGGCCAAAGAACTGCCACAACTCTACCAGTTTAGACTTCATGAGGCGGGGCTCACCATTGGCGAGGACAAACACTATCACTACAGCGACCTTCACCACTACAGCATCTTCACCCCCGAAGACGGGAACACTGAACTCATTTTTGTTCCTCGGCGACGAATTGCGCTGCCCGTGAGAGTCCCCATCCATTCAGAACTTTCGGACGACATCCGAAGTCTTCTCGGCAATCGCCTTCCCGAACATGAATATGAAGAGACATTGCCAGAATCGCTCTATAGGATTATAAAGTTCTAGTCCGTCTGCCCTCGTCGTTCAACGGATAGGACGCAAGATTGCGGATCTTGTAATAGAGGTTCGATTCCTCTCGAGGGCACCACCTACAATTTAGCAAATTTGGCGTCTATTAGATCGGCAGTTTCTTTGCTAAGCGCAGCGCGCGCGACAGCAAGCCTTTTCATCATTTCTTCGTGTCCTTCTTTATCCAACATCCCCCATGTTTTCTTGGCCCTCAGCAGCTCCTCATAGGTTTGGGCTGCGTTTTCAACCTCCCCTTTCTCGCCATGTTCGGGCGTATTCATATGAAAGCGAGTATACCCCCATACCAACTTTATATAAAGTTGGTGGGGGAGTATATCAGAAATCTTGGCAATTTCCCTTCTTTCGATTAGACTTGAACCCATCTCCATACTAGTCTCAGTCCGCGTTGCCTAGGAAAAATCAGGAAGTACGAGGCTTGCCGACGAGATTGTACTCGAAGAGTACGTCGAGGAGGTATAACGAAGTAATGCATGGTTTTTCTGGCAACCCTTCGGGCTATGGCCACTAACTACCACTTCTGCGTTACTCCTCGTCAATGTATGAAACATACAACTTCCTCGTCGTGCCTGGAATTAGTAGCTATTGGCACATAGCGCAGACGGGAATAGTATGGAAATGGGTTCTTAATCCTGAAAAGCGGGACTCGTATAGTGGTAGTACACGACCTTGCCAAGGTCGAGGCGCGAGTTCGATTCTCGTGTCCCGCTCCGACCAGAAAACACCATCCCGCTTCATAGCGGGATTCGTGTTTTCAGGAGTCCTGCCGAGTTCCGAAAGCCTGGAGGAACGCTAGCCTATTTCTTTTCCAGACGACCTGCCTGCCGGCCACGCCCCGCCAAAGGCGAGGCTCCGCATATGCGGGGTCATGGGCAGGCAGGGGCGGGAATACCTATTGAGCGAAGCGAAGAAGATTGACATCGTTCGATTCTCGTATCCTTGTCCCGCTCCAAGTGCTAAAATTAAAGTAATCAAGTACGGCTTCTTAGTTGAGGGTAGATAACTATGTTCTCTCCCGAGCGCGTTGTTTCATTCATTAAAGTGGGCTTAGTGGCCGCGTTACTGATAGCACCTGTTTTATTTAATCCTTGGAGTCCCTACCCCACGGTTACCCTTCAAGTAACGGGTTTTCAGGCCATCATCGAAATTACCTTCGCCCTCTGGCTGGTTTTAGCCATTACCAACAGAGCCTATCGCCCGCGGTGGACACCCCTTACGGTTACGCTATCAATATTCATTATTGTTCTTGGGATTACCTCGCTTTCGGGCACGAATTTCTATAGGAGTTTATGGGGGGTCGCAGACAGAAAAATAGGGCTTATTGCCTTGATCCATTTTTACACGTTCTTTATCATGCTTTCCTCTTTACACAAAAAAATTTCCTTCGAATTTTTTTCTAAGATTGCAGTCGGTATAGGACTTCTGCTAAGCATAGCGGCCATTGCCCAGCACCTGAACCCCTTGGCCTTTCTCTGGTTTGGAGGATCCGGGGATCGGCCCGGCGGTCTATTGGCCAATGCGCCCTTCCTTGCGGGGTACCTTATTTTTGGCTTGTTTTTCAGTATTCGACTTGCGCTCGCGGCACAGACGATAAAAGAAAGATGGGCATTTGCGTTTACCTCGATCTTTTTTGCCGGGGTTATTCTATTTATAACGCAGACACGCGGAGCCACGGTCGGAATGATTTTTGGAATTTTGGTATGGATATGTATCGAAATATTTTTTACGGAAAATACATGGCGGGTCAACGCATATGAGTGGAGGTGGCTCCTTATCGCCTTTGCCGGCATTGTTGCCATTGCGTGCGTCATCATAAGTCTTCCGGTTGGAAAAGACATTCCGGGCATAAATCGGTTTCTCTCCCAGTCTACCAAAGAAAATTTAAACCAACGCCTTGTATTGTGGAAGGTGGGGTGGCAAGGTTTTATAGAACACCCGATTTTGGGTTGGGGTATCGGCAACTTCGAGACAGTATTCAATAAATTCTATGACCCGAATATATATACGGAAACGACATTCGTCTTCCCAGGACCACCGGACAAACCGTACAACGTCCTAGTGGAGTGGCTCGTTAGCTCAGGGTTAATCGGTCTCATAAGTTACACAGCGCTGTTTGTTGCGGTGTGCTATTCACTATTTCGGGCAAAAGCGCGCCAGGCCTCTGTTCTTATCGCCCTTTTGGGTGCCTATGTTGTGCAAAACCTGGTACTGTTTGATACCATAGCCACGTATCCGGTGTTTTTTTTCCTACTTGCGCTTATCGATCACGAATTTAAGGATACCGACGACGCCGACCAGGAACCGGAGGGGACAGAGGAGCGGAGGCATCATACGATCTTAACCGGTACGTTATTGATATTGGCAGCTATTACCATCATAGTGTACGTAAACTTCAATACGCTTCGTGCCGAGGCCAGAGCCTATGCAGGTAACTTTGCCATGATGAAAACTAATAATGCGGACACGGCGGACCAGGAATACGGGCAGGCGCTTGAAATTCCGAATCCCTACCAAAACGATACCGCGCTGAACTTCGCCAGAGACGTACGCTTCGGCCATATGCGTACGGTATCGGCCGCGGATTGGGAATCAATATTCCTACGTGCGGCACGTGCGCTCGAGAAGGCGAGCCAGACCATTCCTAACGATGTTGCCTATAAAATCGGGTTAGCCGAGCTCTATAATGAATATGCTTCGCACCACGCGGCTTTCATAGAAAGCGCGCTAATATCGGAAACGGAAGCGCTGGTGCTGGCCCCACAAAACTACCAACTTTATTTGGCCATGGCCAAGACGGCACTATTGACGGGCAATCGGGACACCGCCCTTTCAGATTTAGTCAAGGCACACAGCCTGAATCCCGCCCTGGAAGAACCGCGGGTTATGCTGGCACGATTTTATTACGAAATTGAAGAGTGGGAGAAGAGCAATGTGGAAATTGAGGAAATGCTCAAACAACCGCTGTTGCCCAAATATGCGAATGAATATTATGTTTTCGGCAGCGTGAAATCCGCACGCGGTGATTATAAAAGCGCGATTACGTTTTACATCCAAGCATTGAGTGCCCCGTTTACTGATTTAGATCCCCTCCCCGACGAACTACTCGTCAACATAAAATTGAACCTGGCACTTAATTACTATTGGTCAGGTGATAAAGAAGCGGCGCGTAGCGTTCTGGATATCATAACCAAAGAACTTCGCGAACGAAGTGAACTCAGATCGTATAATGCGTTCGAGGCTATCATGAAAGCACTACGTCTTGATGTGGCTCCGTAAAAATTTTTGCCGTACCTCTATAAATTCTTTAGGCCTCTATACGCAATGAAAGAAAGACCGCTAATCACGTTTTCAAGATCAACAAAATTTGAACCGGCAGTCATAATACAAAGAAGATAAGGACGATCCGGGTAATATACAATACCGCAGTCGTGCAGTTCAAGAGCTAGTACATGTCCCCCGGCGTCAACAACAGTCCGCTCGCCAAATTTTTGAGCCGTCGGGATGTTTTCCGGAATGCCCGCCTCTATGCCCTCGGGAAAGTCGGTGCCGGAGAGCAAGGTCAGCGCCTTCTCCGACATCTCTTTTGATAAATAGGTTGCATTATAGAGCACTCGAAAGAAAGACGCATACGATTTTGCCGCCATATAATCAAAGTCGCTTGTCGTAACACTGGCCTGCGGCACTGACAAATCCAAATCCGTAAACACCCAGTAGAACACTTCGGGGCTAATCGCCTTATGGATGAGTTCTGCCGCGTTATTATCTGAATAAACTATCAGGGCTTTTAAGAGCTCATCAATAGTATAGTAATCACCGATCTGCAGTTGTTTTAATGGTTTTATGGTTTCTGCGGCATTCAGATCGAAACTACCGTCATACAATATTTTTTTTGCCAGAATCTCCGGATGAGCTTCGGCATATTTGAGCACGCCAATCATAGTGGGCACCTTAAGAAGACTCGCGGGGCTGAATTTCTCAGCGGGATTTACATTAATCCATCCCAACTTGGTAAGATCCCGAAAATAAAGCGATACTTTTGAGACCCGGCCGTTTTTTATGTTCCTATCAATAAATTCCGCCAGCTCCCCTTTTAAACCAAGATACTGCGCGGGCTCAGTGCTTGTCGCGCTGTCATAATACAAAAGTGGATTAATATACTTAAATCCGCCGAGTCGAACGGGAATCAATCTTAAATCAGCCGACTGGGACACATTTGCTGAAAATGGATGCAATGATGATCCCGCCACAAAACTGAGAGCGATAACGACCGCACAGCCTAAAAAAAGAAACGATCTGTGTTGGGGTTGTAGTAAAGACTTCATGTGAGGTTAATGAACGCTTAATCAAGCAAAATTATATCAGATAACAAGAAGGGGTGTAACGGCCTAGAAGCGAAAAATGGCTCAATGCGCTGCCCGCGCGCCCCCGCATGAGCGAGAAAACGCCCCATTTGACTAGACGGTATTTCTTGAGTATAAAGATGGTGCTGTAGGGTATTTTCATAAACGGCTCCGGGTGCACTTCGGGGTTATTAAGTAGAAAAGGGTCTTTACTACGGCGACAATAAGTAATTTTCAAGAAGAAGCTATACATGGCACAGAAGTTGTACGTGGGAAACCTTTCCTACAACACGACCGACGACAGCCTTCGTGACGCCTTCACAGAAGCCGGTACCGTTACTTCGGCGACCGTCATCAAAGACAAGATGACTGGGCGCTCAAGGGGGTTCGGCTTTGTGGAGATGGATTCCGACGAGTCCGCCCAAAAAGCGATTGAGATGTGGAACGACAAGGAACTCGACGGTCGAAAGCTCGTCGTAAACGAAGCCCAACCCATGACACCGCGCGCACCCCGCATGGGCGGTGCAGGCGGCGGTCGGGACCAGGGCGGCTACGGTCGGGAAGACAGGAACTCCTATTAGGCAAACTAAAAAACAATACCGTCTGCACTTCTTTGTGCGGGCGGTATTGTTTTACCCCGAAAACAGAGGGTGCTAAAAAGTTATTTAACACTCTCTTCCATCTGTTTCATTGTCTGGTTATACTTGCCGTTAAGTTCCTCGATGCTCCGCGCCGTGTCTTGAAGCGTGCCCACGAGGCCCGAAGTTTTATCTGCATTCGTCTCAGCAGAGATATACCTGCCCGAAATAGCCCGAAGCAGTTCATCGAGATTCACGCTGTAGGAGATAAGCGCATCCGTAATCTGTGTTTCATAGTTAATTGCCTGCAGCGCTAGTTCGCGCGTTATCTCTGGCCGCACATTGGCAAGATCTTGAGTCATATCGGTGAGTTTCTCGAGTAAATCTTTGGCTTGCGCGCGAATTTCTGAAACCTTATTGAATTCCGCCCGAATCGCATCAATGGCTTCAAGATATTTCCCTTGCTGCTCAAGCTTCTCTATAGCTTGTATGCGCGCGGCTGAATCATGGGAGAGGATTACAATTTGCTCGCCGATCATGGCCGTCTGCTGCTTTGATTCCAAAAAACCCTGCGGGATGTTCGAGTTGGCGCGAGAAGAAATAGCCCGCCAAAGACCAAAGGGCACTGCCAAGATAACAAAAAAAATAAGGAAGTATCTCACTTTTGTCCAAGAAATGCGCATGATATTAGTAGCCCTAGATTACGCCATTTTATTGAAAAAAGCAACGAGAGATGATACCGTGAAATCACTCGAGAGGCGCGCGGACCCATGACAACTGGCGAGAGTAGCACAGTGGCAGTGCATCAGCCTTCCAAGCTGAGGACGCGGGTTCGACTCCCGTCTCTCGCTCTACATTGGGCAGTTTTGACCCCAAAAATATACGTTTTAACTGCCGAAAACGAGTAACCGAACCCCTTTATTTTCGTTACCTATGCTAGATGGCGAAGAACAAATCATAGCACGCGCCATTCGGGGAGAATCCTCGGCTTTTGGCTCACTCTACGGTAATTACCAACCACAGATATACCGGTTTGTCTACCTTAAAGTGAGCCACCGTGAGGAAGCCGAGGATCTCACCCACCAAGTATTTCTCTCCGCCTGGCAGAACATTCACACGTATCGAGAGCAAGGGTATCCTTTTTCAAGCTGGCTCTACCAAATTGCGCGCAACAAGGTCATCGACTTCTATCGCGCGAAAAAGAACGAGAGCTCGCTTGATGCATTCGATCCGGATGCCTTCGGCGAAAAAGAGACGGTTACCGAACGTACTGAGCTGTCTCTCGGACTTGAACATCTAAAGAAGGCGCTGCGCGGCATGCGGCCGGAGTATCAGGAGATTATCGTCCTCCGCTTTGTGGAAGAACTCTCTCTCAAAGAAGTGGCCAATACACTCGCAAAGACCGAGGGCGCGGTAAAACTGCTGCAGCATCGAGCTATCAAGAATCTGCGCGCATTACTCAAAGGATCGCGACCATCATGAAAGACCAACTACTTGAGGAACTAAAAAAACTAAAAGGTATCACGCCAAGCGAGGAGTACCGTCAAACTTCGCTCAGGCTTATTTTGGCTTCTCGAAAACCGGCGACAGTAAAAACGTCGTCTTCGTTTACGCTGCCCTTTTTCCGCATCAGCGGCCTTGTTGCTGTTTTGGGCATCGTACTTTTAATTGCCGCGCAAAAAAATGAGGTACCACTCAAACTCGCCGGACTCGACGAGGGCAGCTTGCGAGCAGAGGCTAAAGAACTTGAGCTAACCCTGAAGCTCGCCGAGGTAACCTACAACCCGGCTAAAAACAATGTTGCGACGACTGCCCTGCAGGAAGCGGCCCAAAACGACACAGGACATTTAAATACTGCCGTAATCAAGAAAGAAGCAGCGGATCTTTCTCCGAAACAATATATTAACGAAGACATAGACAAAGCCCTTGATGAAGCCAGTAAATAGTCACAAGAGCGCAGCATCGCTAATCATAGCCACCTTACTTCTGGGTGTTTTTGCGGTTCAATCTTCCGAGGCGGCTTCTTCCACGCCTCCGGTCACGCCAGCGGCTTGCGCGCTTGAAGATACCCTGAACGCCCTGCTCCAGATAAAAGATTCCGATCTTCAAGGCAAAGAACGCGATACTAAAGAACTTGAGGCGCGCAAAAACGTGCTTCGAGAAACAATGCGTTGTTCCGTCATTGAAAGCGACGCGCTGAAGAGCACGCTCGCTAGTTTTGACCTGAAAAATGAAGAAAAGGATCAACTGCTGCAGACAAAATTTTTAGGCGACCTTGAAGCGGCTAAATTCTATTTCCTTTCCGCAAGCTCAAGCATCGAGAGCATCAATACTCTTGATGGCATAAAACGCCAAGCGGAAGAGATGCTCGGCTGGCGAAGTATGTTTTATCTGCCTGCCATACAAAAAATGAGCGAGTTTGTGTTAGTAACTGAAACACGGCAAGCAACGAGCATCGCCAAAACACGCTACGACAAGATTTTTGCGACCCTAAGCGCTTTTCGCCTCACGGAGAGTCCTGATATAAAGAAACTTTTAAGCGACTCAGATACGCTTATTCGTGAGAGCGACGAATTGAATACCAGGGCCCATGAAATAATTTTAAACACCGACTATGTATTTGAAACGTCAACGCTGAGTAGTGCCACCTCTTCAGATGATGAAGCCATACGCCTGCCTTTCAATTTTGGCAGTTCGACTGCTATGAGCGCCGCATCTTCAAGCGCTACCTCTACCGCTTCATCAACCACTACTACAGAAGGAACGCAGATTCTATCGCTGGTAAAAGATTCTCTGGGCAAAATTCAAAGCACCTACAATAACTACCTGAACCTAAGCAAGCTCGTAAAAAAGCTGATCGGATTTTAAAAAGAACAAACCACAAACCCCCTCGCACAGAGG
Organism: Minisyncoccia bacterium; assembly: GCA_041476445.1. Lineage (GTDB taxonomy): Bacteria > Patescibacteriota > Minisyncoccia > UBA6257 > JACOXY01 > JBGOTK01. The sequence goes on from JBGOTK010000002.1 coordinate 12,619, forward strand.
GGGCTTAGTAAATAAAAGCGCGCGCTTTTATTTGGCTACTTCACAGCCTCTTTCAAAGCTTTGCCAGCCCTAAACTTTGGTTTAGTTGAAGCTGCAATTTGTATTTTTTCCCCGGTTTTTGGGTTGATACCCATACGCGCTGCGCGCTTCGCAACACGAAACACACCGAAACCGGCAATGGCGACTTCTTCGCCGCGACCTAACGTCTTAGCAATGGTGTCAAAAACTGCATCTACGGCAGCCGCTGCATGGCTTTTTACCTCGATATTGGCCGCTTTCATTACTGCATCTACAAGTGCTACTTTGTTCATGTATGATTTGGTTTCACTAGACTAGATCGACCTTTTCTAATTATTTCTAATTACAGGAAGCATTATAACAAAGAGCCTTTATTATACGCAAAAGAGCCTACTTGACTTTATCGGTAGAAGCCATGGAGACGCATCAGAGCGCCAACTTCTTACTTGGCGTACCAAGTAGTGAAAGTTCGACTATCTGAAAGCGAAGCCTGGTCGAACTTCTACTACTTGGCGTACTCAACTGCTCTGGTTTCTCTAATTACATTTACCTTTATCTCCCCAGGGTACTTAAGTTCGTACTGAATCTTTGAGGCAATGTCCCGAGCCATCTGCAGCGCCCCGAAATCATCGATTTTCTCAGGGATGACAAAGACGCGGAGTTCTCTGCCGGCTGCGATTGCGTAGGCCTTCTTCACCCCTTCAAATTCTCCGGCGATTTTTTCAAGATCGGCTAGCCGCTTCACGTAGTTTTCAAGCGTCCCCCGCCGGGCACCGGGCCGAGCGGCCGAGAGTACGTCGGCAGCTGTTACAATATACGACTCGGGCGTAGAAAACGGATACTCCTCATGATGCGCCTCCATGGCTCGGATGACGCGCTCGTCAATGCTGTATTTTTTAAGTATTTTGCGGCCGAGTTCCACATGAGTGCCTTCGACTTCGTGATCAATGGCCTTACCGATGTCATGCAAGAGCGCCCCTTTCTTGGCTATCTCGACATTGGCGCCAAGTTCAGCCGCAAGCATGGCGGAGATATAGGCCATCTCAATCGAGTGCGTCAGCACGTTCTGACCGAAACTCGTACGGAAGTGCAGGCGGCCGACAAGCTGGATGATCTCTTTCGGCAAGTCATAAATACCCACTTCAAACGCCGCGGCTTCGCCAATTTCCGACATGCGCTTGTTCATTTCATTTCTCGCCTCCTCCACTTTTTCTTCAATCTTGGCTGGCTGAATGCGTCCATCTTTTATGAGCTTATCGAGTGCCATCTTGGCGATTTCGCGACGCAACGGATCAAATGAAGAAATCATGATGCCGTCCGGCACCTCGTCTATGATGAGCTCCACGCCCGTAGCGCGTTCAAGCGCCCGGATATTTCTGCCTTCTTTGCCGATAATTTTCCCTTTAAAATCCTCTGATGGCAGCAGAAACACGCTCGTGGTGAGCTCGGAGACATGCGAGCGGGCATAGCGCTGCACCGACGTCGTGATGATTTCAAGCGCGCGCTTATTTATTTCTTCGAATCGCTCCTTATCAAGCTTCTGGAGCGACTTTGCAAGCTCTTCATTATGGCGCTCTTTAATGTCTTCCATAATCTTCGCCTTCGCTTCTTCGCGGCTAAGGCCCGCCATCTTTTCCAGTTCTCCGCCCACACGGTTCCGAATCACTTCGAGATCAGCGCGCTCGCTTTCCGTCTTTTTTATCTCTGCCCCAAGCTTCGAACGCTCAGCAGTAATGTCCTTGAGCTGCGTGTCCAAAAACTCTTCGCGTTTCAGTACGCGTTCTTCAATTTTGGTAAACTGCGCCTGGCGCTCGCGCTCTTCGCGCTTCGCCGCCTCAACGGCTTCAAGCGCCTTGTTCTTGCCTTCAAGAATGATCGCTTCAGCCTTCCGGTTCGCCTCTTCTAATTGCAGTTTACTTTTCTGCTCAAGAGAACTCGCTCGGTTTGCTGCAAAACGCTCTCGAAAGAAGTAGCCCGCGCCAAATGCGAGAAGCGCGATTACTCCCCAGAGTACGGGGCTGCCTAGCATATGTGTTATGGTTCGCTAATGTATACATATAAGGGTTGAAGAGCACGTGAGCCGAGCTTATAGTGCCGAATGGCGCTCATCCCCCGCCCCTTCACCGAGTGCCCGAGATTGTTTTAATTAGGAACTTTTGGTTACCTTTATTATAATTACTTGACGATATTATAGCTTAAATTTTGAGGGGTCGCAATAGCTTGAGGTCACATGAAAAAAACTGTTCTTTTGGTCATCTTAGACGGCTGGGGCATCGGCGCCCATAACGAGACAAATCCCGTCTATTCAGTCAATCCGAAAAATATCGACTACATTAAGCGCCACTATCCCTCGGGCGCCCTGCAGGCCTCGGGCATCGCCGTCGGCCTCCCCTGGGAAGAAGAGGGTAACAGTGAAGTCGGCCATCTTACCATCGGCTCGGGCCGGGTTATTTACCAGCACTTCCCAAAGATCACGCTCGCCATCCGCAATGAATCGTTTTATACGAACCCGGCCCTCAAAGACGCGGCGGCACACGTGAAGCAGAGCGGCGGTACATTGCATTTCGCCGGGTTGCTCACCCGCGGCAGCGTGCACGCGTCACTGCAGCACGTAGACGCGCTCGTCCAATTTGCCGAACGCGAAAAAATTGCCAATATCTCGCTGCATCTCTTTGCCGACGGCAAAGACAGCCCGCCCAAGTCTCTGCCCTCGCTCCTCGAAGCAGTGCCGGAAAAATATCTTTCAAGCATTAGCGGCCGCTACTACGCCATGGACCGCGACATGCACTGGGATAGGACTGCCGCAACCTACCGCATGCTCACCGGCCAAACTGCGCCCGTGCCGAATTATAAAGAGGCAATCACTGCTCACTTTGCCAAAGATCTCTCCGAAGAATTTATAGAACCGATGTTGGTGGGCGAAAACCCGAAAAGCGTACGCGATGGTGACGCGCTTATTTTCTTCAACTTTCGTGAAGACAGCATGCGGCAAACTGCCGAAGCGTTCGATCGCAAAGATTTCAACCACTTCCCGATCTATGACTTCAAAAATCTATACGTGGCAACCATGACCACCTACTCGGACAAATTCACGCTTCCCGTCCTCTTCCCTACCGAGCGGGTGGAAAACCCTATTGCTAAGGTCCTCTCGGATACGGGCAAACTCCAAGTACATATCGCCGAGACCGAGAAATACGCGCACGTTACTTACTTTTTTAACGGCTACAAAGACGCGCCTTTTAAAAACGAATACCGCATTCTCATCCCGTCAAAAAACGTGCCCCGTCACGACGAACATCCCGAGATGATGGCCCGCGAAATCACGGCGCGCGTACTCCAAGCGGTTGAGGAGGGCGCTTTTGATTTTATTATCGTAAACTATGCGAACGCCGACATCATCGCGCACACCGGCAACTACGAGGCGGCGACCAAAGCCATCCAGGTACTCGATGAGTGCATGGGCGAGCTGCATAACAAAGTCATTGAGCACAATGCCGTAATGCTCATCTCCTCTGATCACGGCAATATCGAGCAGATGATCTACCCCCTGACCGGCGAGCCGGAGACCAAACACAATGTAAGCCCAGTACCTCTCTATATCGTAGGCCACGAATACATGCGCGAGCGGAGCGACGCCCAAATAGACGAAAGCGAAAAGCGCACTATGGGCATAATCTCCGACATTGCTCCGACTATTCTTCAGCTTCTTGAGATTCCAAAACCCCCCGAGATGACCGGCGAGAGCTTGCTCTCGATGCTTACGTATTATTAGAAACTGGCGTGTATATGAAACATCAACTCATAGCCATTCACGGAGGAGATGTCTTTGATACCTACGATGAATACATTACTTTCTTGAAAAAGCAGGAAGTAGACTTAGCTTATTTCAAAAAGAAAAGATGGATGGACTCTTTGGGCGATAGATTAGGACAAGACTTTGATGTCATTACTCCTCAAATGCCCAATGAGATAAATGCCCATTATATAGAGTGGAAAATTTGGTTTGAAAAACTCGTTCCGTTTCTTAATAAGGAAGTCATTCTGCTCGGCAGCTCGCTGGGAGGTATATTTCTTACAAAGTACTTATCAGAAAATGAGTTCTCTCATAAAATCCTCGCTACCTACTTCATCGCTGCACCCTTTGATGGTGAGGGTTCAGAATACTCTCTGGGAGACTTTGCTTTGCCCAAGAGTCTTGATGGCTTAAAGAAACAAGGCGGCAACATCTCTTTGTATCAAAGTAAGAATGACGATGTCGTATCCTATAGGGATTTCGAGAAATACCGGGTTGTTCTTCCTGAGGCAGAAACCGTTATTTTTGAGGATAGGGGGCATTTCAATCAGGCAGAATTTCCGGAGCTCGTGAAAGACCTAAAAGATGCGTTCGGGACTAAGTAGCGGTTCAATCCAACCATGGGTTTTCTTATCACCCTCATCCTCGGCATCGCCTCGAATATCGCGGCTTTTTTATTCACTGAGCACTACATAACAGGCTTCCACGTAACACACGATCCCCTGCCGCTCATCATGGCGGCGATTATTTTTGGCTTCTTAAACACAATTATTAAGCCGCTTTTGAAGTTCGCTTTGGGTCCCCTCATCTTGCTAACGCTCGGCCTTGGTTTTATCATCATAAACGCACTCATCTTGTACTTATTGACATTATTCACGCAAGCGGTTACAATAGACAGTACTGTTTCACTCTTTTACGCGGCGCTCCTTATAGGCGCAGCGAATCTCGTAATTACTCTTTTCCGAAAACTTATCATTAGAAAGTAGTTTTACTGCAATAATCCATGGGTCAAATTCTCGACATCACGCAACTCTCGGTAGCTGTAATTCTTATCATCCTCATTCTCCTCCAGGAGCGCTCCGGGGGCACTTCGGGCCTCTTTGGCGGCAGTGAAGGCACGGTCTACCAAACCAGGCGCGGACTCGAAAAAACAGTCTTCATAGGTACGATCGTGCTCACTGGCGCATTCCTAGTGCTCTCACTCTTGAATCTTATATTTTAGAACCTCCTTCAACAACAATCCTCAAACACGTTCTTTTGAAATAGCCAATAGTGTGAGGCTTGCTGACGAGAGTGTACCTAGAGGGTACATCGAGGAGGTATAACGAAACAATCTTGGCTATTTTAAAGAACCCGAAGGGCTATGGCAAAACTCACCGATTACTACGTTGCTCCTCCTCAAGGTACTCTGCGAGTACGATTTCGTCGTCACGCCTTGTACTCGGCAAGTTTTGCACTTAGCGCGTTAGAAATTATTGTTGAAAGAGGTTCTGGAAATTATTTCAAAGATCTGTTTTCCGCTGCACCGCCCTCATGTCTGGTACGTGCCGCTTTCGCCTTCTAAGGCAATATTACGAAAGTTATTTTTGAAATGATTTCTCGTGTAACCACAATATATGGCGCGCTCTCGCGCCGCGAAAAACTTGCGGTAGCCAGCGCTCTCGCAGTATGCCTAGTCGCCGGCTTTCTTTTATCGCTCTTTCTCCTCGACCGCCTCACTAAAACCGTACCCGCCGATGGCGGCATCTTGCGCGAAGGCGAAGTAAGCCAACCAGTCTATTTAAACCCCGTGATCACCAACGCAAGTGATGCCGATAAAGATCTTATCGCTCTTGTATTCTCTTCAATTACTGACGTCGCCAAAAAAATTTCGGTGAGTCCAAATGGCCGACTTTGGACCGTGCGCCTCAGGGACAACGTGCGCTGGCATGACGGTGAAAAACTCACTGCCGATGACATTATTTTCACCATCCAAAAAATACAGGACTCTGAATCACGTTCGCCGCTCTTTGTGACGTGGCAGGGCGTGGTTCCAGAACGGGTAAGCGAACTCGAGCTCACCCTTACCACCGGCGCGCCTTATGCGTTTTTTGAGAATAATTTAAAAAATCTCTATATCATCCCGGCGCATATTTACAGCACCGTGCCGACGGCCAATTGGCGCATCTCAAATTTTAACCTCGAGCCGGTCGGTTCCGGGCCCTTCAAGATAGTCTCGTATAAGAAAGAGCGAAATGGTTTCATCTCTGCCTACAATCTGGTGCGCAACGAAAATTACTTTGGGGACAAGCCGTATATAGGAGAGATCCAGTTGAATTTCTTTACGGACGAGCAAACGGCGGTGAATGCGTTTAACGCTGGGCGCGTAGATACCTTAAGCGGTCTCTCACCAAAAAATATTTCGCTTGTGGTGCGTAACAATCAGCTTATAAATTTTTTCCTGCCGCGTTACTACGCGATTTTTCTGAACGCAAGCTCGAATGACCTCCTCAAAAACCAGAGCGTGCGCCTGGCGCTTACCTACGCGGTAGACAAAAAGAAAATTGTTGAACAGGTTTTCCGCGGCTTTGCCGCCGAAGCAGTTGGTCCCCTGCCGCCTTCGTTCCACGAGGGCGGGGCGGCAACAGACACAGCGTACTTTAACCCAGATGAGGCACGCCGTATCCTTGATGAAGCCAATATTAAAATGGGCAGCGATGGTTTCCGCGGTGAAATTAAACTCATTGTACCTAAAATCACCTTCCTGACCGACACGGCGGAACTTGTAAAAGCCTACTGGGAAGCGATCGGCATAAAAACGACGCTTATCGTGCTCGATCCCGGCACGATTGCGAACGATGTGATTAAGACGAGAAACTACGATGCGCTTCTTTTCGGCAATATCCTATCGCAAAATCCCGACATGTTCTCTTTCTGGCACTCGTCGGAGCGCTTTTACCCCGGTCTTAACTTAAGCCTTTACAATAATAAGACAGCGGATAAGCTCATAGAAAGCATCCGCAAGAACTTTGACGAAGCGTCACGCACGAACGACATTGTTTCTCTGAGCGGCCTTATCGCCCACGATGTGCCAGCCGTCTTTCTCTACTCACCAAACTATGTCTATATAACGAGCAGCAAAGTGCACGGCATCGATACAACCAGCATCAGCCTGCCCTCAGAGCGCTTCCGAAACATCGAAGCCTGGTACGTAAAAACAAAAATACTGCTTAAATAATAGGAACTCATCTCAATAATGTTCTCGCTCGCGCTATGAACCAAAATACGCAAAATCAAGGAACAACGAGGAAATTGTACTCGGAGAGTACGTTGACGAGGCGTGACGCAGAGTTTGCGTATTTTGGCCATAGCCCTTCGGGTTGTCGGAAAAATGCAGGATTGCATCGTTACACCTCCTCGAGGTACTCTCCGAGTACGATCTCGTCGGCAAGCCTCGCGCTAGCTCGTTTTTCCAGACAACGCGGGCAGATAATATTATTGAAATGAGTTCCATGCCCCTGTGGTTTACCCCGCCATCCCGCCTTCTGCGGGACAAGTTGGCGGGGCGAGTTGGCAGACAAACCCCTTACCATGATACAAACAATTAATCTTGCCGAAGTGGTGGAATTGGCAGACACGCAGCGTTCAGGGCGCTGTGAGCGCAAGCTCGTGGGAGTTCAACTCTCCCCTTCGGCACATATGCAATAAAACTAGAGGTTTTACCCTACAAGTGATCGCCCAAAAGGTGACAAATCCCTGCCGGCAGGCAGGCTCTCGGGGGCACTAAAGAAAATTATTAAATAACGCGTTCACCTACGTCTCGTGTCCGCAAAAACAAACTTTTTATCATTAACCAAGTTATCATTTAAAAAACTATGATTAGAACCTATACAAAACCGGACGGTGACCGGCCAAATTCACCAAAACAAAGTCAACCGCACGAGGGAGTGAGGCGTGGACCGCCTTCGCGCCGCGACCGGCCCGTGGGTGTGCCGGGCAGAAGCTGGTCAAACGACCGACCCGCTCCCCATCGCCCATCGGCAACGAGCCCCATGCGGAGCAAGTTCGGCCCCAGAGAAGACGGTAGCCGAGGTGGCGGCCGCGTACGCACCTATATGCCCGCGACCGAAGCGCAGGGGGCGGGCAACGGCGACCCCAATGCGCTCCGTCTTGTGCCCTTAGGTGGCCTCGAAGAGGTCGGTCGCAACATGTCCTTTTTCGAATACAAGGACGAAATCGTGATCGTCGACATGGGCCTCCAGTTCCCCGAGGAAGAAACGCCAGGCGTCGACTTTATCATCCCGAACGTAAGTTACCTAGAACCAAAAAAGGGAAATATCAAAGCGGTCGTGCTTACCCATGGCCACCTTGATCACATCGGCGCGGTTTCCTACATCATTGGCAAGCTTGGGAACCCCACGATTTATACGACGCCCCTAACCGGCGCCTTAGTACAAAAACGCCATGAGGAGTTCCCCAATGTGCCGAAGCTCAATATCGAAATGATAAAAAATGGCGACAAGGTGAAAGTCGGCAAGTACTTTGACCTCGAATTCTTCGGTGTCGCTCACACGATCCCCGATACCATGGGCATCGTGGTAAAAACTCCCGTTGGCAATGTCGTCCACTTTGCCGACTTCCGTATTGAGTACGATGATGCCGGGAATCCCCAAGGCCTTGAGGAGTACGAGCGCATCGGCAAGCTCGGCATTCATAGCTTCATGATCGACAGCACGAACTCAAAAGAGCCCGGCCGCTCAATTTCGGAAAAAGTAGTCGAGAGAAACCTCGAAGAACTCTTCCGAAAAGCCGAGGGGCGCATCATTGTTGGCATCTTCGCCTCGCTCCTCACCCGCATCCACGAAATCGTGAGTATCGCCGAACGCATGGGTCGCATTGTCATGTTAAACGGCCGCTCGATGAAAGATAACGTGCAAATCGCCCAGAATCTCGGCTACTTCAAAATGAAAAAAGGCCTTGTCGTGCCTATTGAAGAGATCGGCAAGTATCGCGACGACAAGGTACTCATCCTCACCACCGGCGCTCAAGGTGAGCAACAGGCTGGACTCATGAAAATCGTAACGGGCGAGCACCGCAGCGTACACGTGAAACCCGGCGACATGGTCGTCTTCTCCGCCTCGGTAATTCCAGGCAATGAGCGCGGTGTACAGGTCTTAAAAGACAATTTAGCCCGCCAGGGCGCGGACGTCTACACTTCTGGTCTTGTTGATCTTCATGCCAGCGGTCACGCGCCGCAGGAAGATTTGAAGCTCGTCATGAAGCTCATTAATCCAAAATACGTTATTCCCGTGCATGGCTACTTCTTTATGCGGGCCTTGACTGGCCGCCTCGCCCAAGACATGGGCATCTCAAAACAGCGCGTGGCCTTGCTCGATAATGGCATCGTGGCGGAACTCACTAAAGACACTATCAAGGTGACGAACGAGCAGGTGCCGGCCTACTACGTAATGGTAGACGGCTTGGGCGTTGGGGACGTTGGCGAAGTAGTGCTCCGCGACCGGAAACTGCTTTCCCAGGAAGGCATGATCGTGGTCATCACGACGATCGACCGGGCAACCGGCCGGATACTGAAGAACCCAGACATCATCTCCCGCGGCTTTATCTATCTTAAAGAAAATCAGGAAATTTTAGAGGAGATTCGCCGACGCATTAGAAATATTCTGGGCCGCGTTACCAAACCCCAAGAGGTAGATAGCGACTACCTTAAGGGCCTGCTCCGCGATCAGATCGGCCAATACCTCTACAATAAGACCCGCCGCCGCCCCCTGATACTTCCCGTGATTATTGAGATATAATATATACGTAATGCGAACCTACGAATCTCGTTCGAATGCTACGAATAATTCGGATGCACCGATTCGTAGCCGGTTATTCCGACACTCATTCGTTGCATTCGCATATCATTTGTAGATTAGAATTATTATCATGAGAAAACCACGTCTTATCTCCGGCATTCAACCGAGCGGCCGGCTGCATGTCGGCAACTACTTAGGCGCGCTCAAGAATTTTGTTGATCTCCAAAACTCTGGGAAATATGAGTGCTTCTTTTTCATTGCCGATTACCACTCGCTTACCGAGGACTATAATCCTAAAGAAAAGCGCGGGCAGATACATGATCTCGCCGCAACCTATCTCGCCGCTGGTCTATCACCCAAGAAATCAACGCTTTTTATTCAATCTCAAATCCCCGCTCACACCGAACTCGCTTGGATTTTGAATACCCTGACTCCCATGGGCGAACTGCGCCGCATGACCCAGTTTAAAGACAAAGCGACCAAAGGCAGCGAAACTGATGCGTCTGAGCAGGCTAACGTCGGCCTCTTTACCTACCCTGTGCTTATGGCCGCGGATATCGTAATGTATGATGCTGCCTTTGTGCCTGTAGGCGATGATCAGCTGCAACACCTGGAGCTCACCCGCACGCTTGCCCGCAAGTTCAATTCTCGTTTTGGGAATCACCTAATCGAGCCTAAGCCACTTCTTACTAAATTCCCCCGCGTCATGAGCCTCAAAGACCCTGAGAAAAAGATGTCAAAATCTGACCCCGCAAGCTGTCTCTTTTTGGATGACGAACCGGAAGTAATAAAAGAAAAACTCATGCGGGCTGTGACCGACTCGGGCTCCGAAATCCGCTACGACGAAAAAGAAAAGCCGGCTATTTCAAACTTGCTCGAAATCTATAGCGGCCTCGCGAACTCCCCTATTCCCGAGGCGGAGAAGAAGTTTAAAAATGCCGGCTATGCCGACTTTAAAAAACAGCTAGCTGCGGCAATTACCCACGCACTCAAACCTTTTCGCGAAGAAAAAACAAAGTTAAAGAAACAATCCAAACAAGTAGACGCCGCCTTCAAAGGAGGCGCTAAAAAAGCCAATGTTTTGGCCGCGAAGAAGATTAAAGCAGTAAAAACGGCTGTGGGGTTACCTGGCTAGTGACTAGCCTTTAGGGTACTCTAAGCCAGTTGGCACAAGCTTCTAGAATGGAAGCATATGTACCAACTCAACCAGGTTCCGTCAGAGAAGCAGATTAGAAAGTTCCTGCGAAGGATCGTATTCGGAAAGAATGTATTTTGTCCGCAGTGTCGA
>JBGOTK010000003.1:0-21263 GCA_041476445.1 Minisyncoccia bacterium
CGCGTGCAAGCTGGCCGAGCTGCCGCGCGTTTTCACGACGCAGGTAGCGGACCACCTGTATGGCCACGGCATCGGAATCCCGATAGCGAAGCCGGAACTCTTCCGCAGGGCCACACCACTCCTGGACAGCACGCTGATGGTCGACACTCTCCTCGGCGCCACGGATCTGGCCAGGGATCGGTACCTCCGAACCGTTGGCGAACCAGAAGAAGAGCTCAGCGAGATGGTCGTCCAGATCCTCGAAGAACCGCGCCGGCTGACGATCGGCGTCCGGATGCAACAGGAGCCAAAACGGCGTAGAAGACATTGCCCACCATGAAGTCTCCATCTCGAGGCTGTGGAGGACCAGCTTGTTACGGTTCCGTCCTTCGAAGTCTGACCACTCCCCGGTGTAGAGGAAGATCGCACCTGGAGTTGGATCTTGATTCCTTACCAGCGCGTTCGCGATGAAGCGCTTTGGCGCCAAGCGACCCAGGATGGACATCGCCTGTCTGTCTCCTGCCTGAGCTTCGATGATCGGATTTCGCGCGGATACCTGCCTGGCTAGATCATCACCCATCGAATCCTCCGAAGCTTGAGTTCACTACACTTACTCCATGAACAAACCTATCAAAGAACTATGCGTTCGAGAGACCTCCTTTGGCTCTCGTCTCGCTAAGCGACCGTGGGTTAGCACCTTCGCTTATAAGAGACGACCTGCCTTGCCTCCTCCGCCGAAGTAGTCATTTAAGCTACGAAGGCCGGGCGCTAAAGCTACGGCAGGCAATAAAAACCGGTCGCTTTCGGCGGCCGGTTTCATCTTTTCCTTGTGCGTTCAGTTTGGTCTAGGAAGCAGATAAAATCGGCCTTCGTCCAAGAAGGTTCAGTGTAATAAGAAGGACGAGCGACTGATTCTGTCTTGCCATATTACATTAAACGTATCACGGCCTCCGCCGGCCCGTCAACCCCGTTAAAAGAAAATATGCGGAGGGTGCTACTGTTTCAGCACCTCTACCTTTGCGCCAATCGCATTCAAACGCGTCACCAAGTCCTCATAGCCGCGATTGATACTGTAGACATTGCGAAGTATCGAGGTGCCTTTGGCAGCCAGCATAGCGATTAAAAGAATAGTCGCCGGTCGAAGCGCAGGCGGACAGACGAGCTCAGTACCTTTAAGCGGGGTTTTACCATTTATATAAATGCGATGCGGGTCAAGAAGGAGCGTATCCGCCCCCAGTTTATCGAGCTCGGTGTAATAAATGGCACGCTTCTCATAGACCCAGTCGTGGATAAAAGTAGTGCCTTCGGCCTGCGTCGCGATCACCGCAAAAAACGGCAGGTTATCGATATTGAGGCCCGGATATGGCCGCGCATATATTTTTTCCTTGAGTGCTTTAAGTTTTGAGGGAAATGTTTGTATGTCTACAAGATCGGTTTGGCCGTTAGCCGCTTTATACACTTTCGATCGCTTATAACGGAAGCCCATCTTTTCGAGCTTCAGGAGCTCTAGTTCCAAAAATTCGATTGGCGAGCGCTTGATAAGGAGCGAGGAGTTCGTAACCGCCGCGGCCGCGATAAAAAACATCGCCTCTGTCGGATCCTCGCTCGGCGCGTAGACGACATCCTTATCGATATTTAAGACGCCATGGACCGTAAGTGTCGTAGTGCCAATGCCTTCAATCTTTACCCCAAGCACTTCGAGAAAAAAACAGACATCTTGGACCATATAGTTCGCGGAGGCAAATTTGAGCACTGTTTTTCCGGGGATAAGCGCGGCGGCGAGGAGCGCATTTTCCGTAGTAGTGTCACCCGACTCATAGAGCACGACCTCGGCTGGCCTAAGATGCTTGCGGGAAATTACTAAGTCCGCTCCCCTATCCCTAAACGACACGCCAAACTTCTCGAGGGCAAAAAAGTGCGGCTCCACGGTGCGTACGCCCAGACTGCAGCCACCGGCCTTGGGAATCGTAAAAGAATTAAAGAAATGAATTAGGGGTCCGATAAACATGAGGATCGAGCGGGTGCGCTCGGCCGCGTTCCGGTCCATCTTACCCAGCAAAAACTTTTTGGGTGGCGTAATCGTGAGATCACTTTCCCTCCAGCGTGCCTCAACCCCTATGCTCTTCAGCACTTCGATGATGCGATAGACCTCCTCGATCTTCGGCATGCGCCTCAGAGTCGTCGTACTTTTATTTAAAAGCGAGGCAGCCAGGAGACCCATGGCGGCATTTTTTGAGGTTTTTACCGTTACCTCGCCTTTGAGTTTCCGGCCGCCTTGGATGCGGAAGTTCATGGCTTCGCTCGCGAGCGAGACCAGGTTTTTATTAAGGGCCCGGGAGAGCTTCTCGATCATCTCGGTCGTGAGATTCTGTTCGCCTTTTTCGATGCGCGCGATAGCACTCTGGCTTGTGCCTACAAGCTTTGCTAAATGCGCCTGGGTAAGGCCACTCCGCTCACGCGAGTGCTCGATGAGTTTCCCTATATGCGGTGAAAGCTGCATATTTCGACAAAAATAATATATCACATATGATATATTATGCAAATAGAAATCCTTCTCTTAGTGGGGGTGTGCAGTTTCGGAACTATGCAGTGGTTGACTCGCAGCACGGCGAGCAAAATTCTCAATTTCGTGGTATTATTAGAATCATGGGCCTTGAAATGTAGGCTAGTCTGATTTTATCACCTATGATTAAAAAAATACTCGAATATAAATACTGGCTGGGTGCGGCGGTAGTGATGCTTCTATTGGGGGGCTGGTATTTCAGCCGAGGCTCCTCGGCGAACCAGGGCACGGAAACCACGCAGGTGAAGCGCGACACCGTGGTCCAGGAGGTAAGCGTGACGGGCAAGGTGAAGGCAGCCGAAGAAGTAGCCTTGGCGTTTCAACGCGCCGGAAAGATAAACAATATTTACGTTACCGAGGGCGATCAGGTAAAAACAGGCGACGTGCTCGCCCGGCTTGATGCCCATACAGCGCAGCAGGCAGTGCTCGATGCCCAAACGAGCCTCGAGAGCGCACAAATTGCTCTTGATCGGCTTACCTTCCAACACGGGCAGCAAATTCGCGGCGATACGCTCAATAAAAATTATGAGGAGGGTTTAAGTAAACTAACTACGATCTATAACGACTTCGCAACGACACTAAATTCCTTGAACCATATTTTCTTTGATACCGACCTCTCGGGCAATCCTCAGGAGAACAACATTCAGTATTACGCGAAGTATAACGGCGCGTTCGCGGGAGTGCCCCCGCACCTGGCCGATTTGTACCAGCAAGCCAAAGCTATGTATCTCAAAAGTCTTATGAGCTACCAGGCAGCCCAGCGCGGCGCTGGGGAGGACCGCGCGAAAGCAGTTGCTGATGGCTATGCCTTGGTAGTAAAAACTGCGGAACTTATAAAAACCGGGCGAGATGTGGTGCGATCACTTGAAGATATCCTCTCAAACGGCAGTGTCGTACACACCAAGCAGGCAACGATTGACAAGCATATCAGCGACCTTAATAGCTACGCGACAACGATGGACGGCAACTTAAATGACCTGCTCACCATCAAGAATGCCATTGAGAGCGAACGCGATGTGACCGATACCTACGATCTCGACAAGAGCTCCCAGGAGGTCGCCGTGCGCCAGAGGGAAAACGCCCTGCGGGATGCCGAGGCGACGCTCGCCGAATACTCCATCCGCTCGCCTTTGGACGGCATCGTTACGAAACAAGATGGCGAAACGGGTGAAATTGTAGCGAGTAATGACAAAATTGTTTCGCTTATCTCAAATGCTAATTTCCAGATTGAAGCCAACATCGCCGAAGTGGATATCGCCAAAGTTGCGCTCGGTAATGAAGCGGACGTAACCCTAGATGCCTACGGTTCAAGCCAGATTTTCAAAGTAAAGATAGTTAAAATCGATCCCGCGGCTACAGTCGTAGACGGTGTCCCTACGTATCTCACTACATTTGAATTTGTTGAAAATGACCCGCGGCTTAAGGCCGGCATGACCGCAAATGTAGACATTCGCACGGCAGCGCACGAAAACGTGCTCTCCATCCCCCAGCGCGCGCTCATCTCGAAAGACGGCAAAACGTATGTCGAAATGCCGGCGGGTAACACCCGCCGCGAGGTAGAGATAACCACCGGCCTCAAGGGTTCATTTGGTACTGTGGAAATCATAAGCGGCCTGAACGAAAACGATACAGTGATTGCAAACCCGTAGCCGCCCGTGGGCAGTTTGGCCGTCTCAGCCATGGCACTCATTGATCTAAAACACGTCGGCAAAACCTACACGAGCGAGGAAGTTGCCACCACGGCGCTCAAAAACATTACACTCACCATAGAATCCGGGGAGTTTGTGGCCATTATGGGCCCGTCGGGCTCAGGGAAATCAACTCTGCTTCACATTTTGGGGTTTTTGGATTATCCCAGTGAAGGCAGCTATCATTTCGATGGCAAGTCGATCGAACAGTATAAAAGCACCGAGCTTGCGCGCGTACGCAATAAAAAAATGGGCTTTGTGTTCCAGGCTTTTAATCTTTTGCCGCGTACGAGCGTGCTTGAAAACGTAAAGCTGCCCCTGCTCTACTCCGGCCTGAAAGAGTCCCGCTGGACTGAGCGGGCACTCAAAGCCATCGAAGCAGTCGGGCTCACTCACCGCGTACAGCACGAACCTTCTCAGCTTTCCGGCGGCGAAAAACAGCGGGTGGCGATCGCCCGGGCGCTCGTAAACGATCCGGAGGTCATATTTGCCGATGAGCCTACGGGTAATCTAGACTCGAAATCCGGCCAGCAAGTCATGGAGATTATCCAAGACCTGAACGAAAAACAAGGCCACACGATAATTCTCATCACCCATGAGACTTATACGGCAGAAACTGCCAAACGCATCATCCGCGTAAAGGATGGGGAAATTGAAAGCGACACCGCGGTTAAAAAACGGGTGGATGCGCGGGAAAGTTTCACAAAATAATGACGCTTAAATACACTTTTAAAACCGCGCTCGTCGGCCTCCGGACCAATAAATCCCGTTCGGCGCTCACTATTTTAGGCATCGTTATCGGCATTACGGCCATTATTCTCGTAATGTCGATCGGTCAGGGTGCACAGGACTTGATCGTGGGCCAGATTCAGGGACTTGGCTCAAAGACTATCGCCGTGATTCCGGGACGCCAGCCTACGGGCCCATCGGATGTCGCGTCGCTTTTTACCGATTCGCTTAAACAAAAAGACATCGACGCCCTGGAACGCAAGGAAAATGCGCCGAACATCAAGACGATTATGCCAGTAGTTTTTGGCAGCGACAGTTTCGCCTACGGCGACGAAACTTATCGCGGCACTATTTTCGGCGCCACCGATCTCATGCAGCAGGTTTTTGACCTGCACCCGGATCAGGGCATTTTCTTTACCAATGAAGACGTGAAAAGCCGCGCCCAGGTAGCCGTAATCGGTTCGAAAGTGAAGACGGAATTGTTCGGAGCCTCGGAGGCCGTCAATCAAAAGATCAAGATAAAAGAAAAAAGTTTCCGTGTGATTGGCGTGCTGCCCACCCAAGGGCAAGTGTCCTTTTTCAATTTCGATGAAATCGTCATGATGCCCTATACAACCGCTCAGGATTATTTATTCGGCATAAAGTACTTCCATCGCTTCATCGTCGAGGCTGACGAGGATAAGAACATCGGCGCGACAGTAAAGGACATCGAGCGGACACTCCGCATTTCACATAACATCGAAGATCCAGCCAAAGACGATTTCTTCATCCAAACGCAGGCGGACCTCGCGAGTACACTGAGCACCATTACGAACGTGCTTACCCTGCTCCTTACCTCCATTGCCGCCATATCGCTCGTCGTGGGCGGCGTGGGCATCATGAACATCATGCTTGTCTCGGTAACCGAACGCACACGCGAAATCGGCCTACGGAAGGCCGTAGGGGCAACCGAGGGGAATATTTTGCAGCAGTTTCTTACCGAGGCAATCGTGCTCACCGTAGTCGGCGGACTCGTAGGTATTGCTTTAGGCGCTCTCTTTTCGTTCTTAGTCTCAGTCGTGCTTTCAACCTATGTAGGCCTGGCCTGGAAGTTTACTTTTCCCATCACGGCATCCATCATTGGCATCAGCATCTCGGGCGCAATTGGCCTCGTCTTCGGCATTTACCCCGCACGACAGGCCTCAAAGAAGAGCCCCATTGAAGCGCTGCGGTACGAGTAGAGTATAATGGAAACAGCGACACAAAGGAGGAGGTTATGGCCGAACAAATCGCGATAGGAATCGGTTTTATCGGTGCTGGCATAGTTCTCTTCGGTATCGTGGATGGAATCATCACGATTCTCCACAACCGGCGGGAAGAACGAGAGGCTCACGGAGTCTTCATCTATCGCTTCTCATCGCCCAGTAACCCCAAGAACGAGAGCCGATATTATCGGCTCTCGTTCCCTCTATTTTGACCTAAAATTTGAAACTATGAAATACCGGAAATTCGGCGAACGATATATTGTTCAAATTGATAAAGACGAAGAGATTATCGCCAGCTTAAAAGATTTTTGCACCAAAGAAAAGATCGAATTGGGTTCGATTACTGCTCTTGGTGCGGCCAAGGACCCGGTTTTAAGGTTTTTTAATCCTACAGAGAGAAAATATCTTGATAAAACGTTATTGGGCCATTTTGAGATTACCAACTTCACCGGCAATATTTCAGAGATGAAAGGCGAAGTCTATTTGCATTGCCACATGACGCTCGGGGACAAGGATATGAACGCCTTTGGCGGGCATGTACTATCTGCGGAAGTCGGGGGTGCGTTTGAAGCGATAGTTACACTTTTGAAAGGAAGGCTGGGGAGAAAATTCAGCAAAGAGGTGGGGTTAAATCTGTTTGAGTTTTAGATGGATGTGCCCCCGCGGTGGACTGCGGGGGCATGAAGCCTAGTGCTCCTCGCGAATGTGTCTCGCGAGAGAATCCTCCTCTCTGTAACGGGCAAGGTGCTGGTTGATGAATTGCTTGTAGCGGCTCAGGGTGCGCCGCAGAACGACTGCAATAAAGGGGAGAAGATCTCGCTTGAGCCTTCTTTCGCACTCCTCGGGGCCGAGGTCAATCGGCACCAAGATCACGAACCGCACATTCTGCCCATATCTGTTTTTGAGGTGCTGACGGATCACCCTCACGACATTCGTATGGGAATGCACCTCCTTGAACTGAAGTCCAAGCGTCATCCCTTCCCAGAGCGTAATGGTGTTGTCGACCCTCCTTCTGTCGAGCTCCCCATACTGGCGAGAAGGTTGAAAGTCTCGAATGAACTTCTGTTCCTTCAGCCAGTGAAGGACGCGACAACCTACTCGCTCTCCCTGATTTCGAACGTCTTCGAAGCTCGGAACGTCAGTGCCAACCACCGGATCACGCAAGGCAGTTTCCAAGTGGCCTCCCCAAAAATCCGAATTGGCCCACTTACTACCCTCATTATGAGGTCAATATTAATTTAATCAATGAGGAGCGTGTGGATACGTTTCGTATCCGGATGGAACTCCAGCTCCTCATCTGAATAGATCACTCGCGGCTCAAAGCCGAGTTTTTCTTCTTTTAGGTTATGCTCGATGCGTGAGAGTTGAATCGAGCGCATGAGCTTTTCAAAAAGATCGCCAACTTTCCCCTGAAGTAAGGACTCGACGATATACGCGATTAGCGATTTGCGCTTTGCCGCATGGCGCCTATCCCGTTCGTAACGCCGCTCCCCCATCCATGCATTGGCTTTAAAAAAAGCCTCGATTTTTTCCGGCTCACCATAGAGCGGCACCAGCTGTTTATAGAGTTCTTGCCAGTAAAGGTTGTGCGGTTCGTTGAGGCGATATGATTTTTCGGTCACGAAATGATTGAAACAAATCTTGTCTTTCCCCTCTTCGTGATGCATGATGCGCCGCGTGCGTTCCCCGAAAAATCCGAATAAGACTATGCAGAATGCCCGGGCGGTAAATACCCGGCCGTAATGCGCGCCAACGATTACATCAAAGTCCGAGGTGTCTTTTACGTTCCCCAAAGCCATAGAGCCGGCGGCCAAAGCAAATTCCACAAACGGCACGTGTCGCAAACGGCGGGAGAGCCGGATAAATATCTTCCACTTCTCATCGCACAAAACGTCCTGTTCCCGCGTGGGGAGCGTTAGATCGCCAATCGGCCTATGGAGCCGCTCATAAAACTCTTCACGCGTAATCGACATAAGCGTTAATCCTCCCTCACCGGGCCGCTCAATACGTTGCCTTCTGGCGCAACAGACTCGCCGCCAAGCTTCAAAATATCCTTATCAATCTTCCCAAACTCCTTACTTGAGGCGTTCCAGGCGTTTACGGTGGTCTGCAAATTCATACCCAGCTTTACGTGAAACTCGCCGTAGGCGCGTAAGTGTTTTTCGAGCTGGCCGATGTCTTTTAAGATGCGCTGAGTTGATTCCTGCACCTGATAAGTGCGCATGCCGACAAGCATGGACTGAAGCGTCACATAAAATGTGGTCGGCGACACAATGTGCACTTTTTTCTCATTTATGGCGTAATCAATGAGATCGCGCGTATTTACCTTGATCGCACCGACGGTATTTACCAGTAAGTCATAGTAAATCCCTTCTGCCGGGATAAACATGAAAGCGAACTCGGTCGTATTCTCGCTGGGACGGATATATTTGGCCGTTTCATCGATGCGTTTCTTTAAATCCTGTTTAAAAAGTTTTTCCAGTTCGTCGCGACGCGACGGATCATGCTCGTCGATGATGCGATTATAGTTCTCAAGAGAAAACTTTGAGTCGATGGGAATTATTTTTTCCCCAAAAAAGAGTACAGCATCAACAATCTCGCCGTCTTTGAATTTGTACTGCATTTCATACTGCTTGGGCTGAAAGGCATTTTTTAAGAGTGTTTCGAGATAATACTCGCCAAAGACCCCGCGCTGCTTGGGGTTTTTTAAGATATCCTGCAGTCGCTCAAGCTGATCGGCGAAATTTACCACTTGCCGGTTCGTCTCATCGAGTTTGGTAAGGCGCTCCGTTACGTCGCCGGTCATCTTCATCATTGTACCGAACTGGTTCTGCATGGCTTTCGTCGACTCCCCTACGCGGGCGTCAAGCGTATGGCGCATATCGGTAAGCTGTCCCTGCAGTTGTTGCTGGAGCATGAGAAACGCCTGGTCCTGGCTCTTGTCGTCTGGGGGCTTTTTAAGGCTGGTTTTAAGCACATAAAAAAGGCCGCCAAAGCCGCCCAAAACAAGCACAATAATCGCCACCTCAAACAAGGTCATACCGCTCATTATACCGGCTTTTTAGACAGTCTTCGAGGTCTTGCCGAGATGGGGTAAGGCAGGCTCTGTCTGTGCACTTTTTCCAACGACCGACGTATGCCTGCTTTTCGGCGTTACGCCAAAAGGTCGCTCCGCTCCCTGAAACCCATCGGTTTCAGTACTTCCGCCTCGTGGAAACTCTCGTTTCCCCGACCCCCTTCCTTCTTCTGGGTTACGCCGTATTTTCGGCGTTACCCAGAAGCCGAGGCGCCATTTGCCGCCGAGCATGAGTCGCGTTTCGGCATCGATCGCGGGAAGCGATGAGTAAAAAATGAGCGTGATCGGCATAAGCGCCCACTCCAAAAGATAGAGTAGATAGTGGCGGGCACGGAACCACACCGGTTTTGGCGGCAGAAGCATGATGCCTAAAATTGCGAGCGACGGGATCGCGATATTCGAAACAAGCATGATATAGCTTGTGATCCTCGGCAGGTTATGCGAAAGAACGGTCGTATGGAAATCGCCGCCAAGCCAGATGGGCAGCCAGCCTAAAAGAAAAATCATGATGGAGCTTGTCGCCCACGAATGAAAAGCTTCAATAGTAGTGAAGGACCAGTAGAATTTTCGCGGGATCTCGGGATATTTTCTAAAATTAGAAATAATATAGGCAATATTCTCAGAACCCCAGGCGTGGCGACGCTGCTGGCGGTACATATTGCGCATGGTTTGCCAAAATGTGGGCGCTACGTTTGCGTCCATGGAAACAGGATAAAAAAGTGGTTCGGTGCGCCAGTCGCCGCGGTAATGGACATAGCACTGCCAGAAAATGCGCGAATCTTCGGAGACGACATTGGTGTCCCAAAAGCCGATCTCAGTAAGCGCCTGCCAGGGCATTGAGTGGGAGGAGAATGTCACTAAATTTTCTGGACGGCACTGCTGCATCATGTTCCAAAATGTCGTAGAGAGGGCCACGATGCGCGTAAGCGCCGGCGCGTCGTAAATATTGTTATTGAAAAGCGGAATGGGCTGATAGCTTGAGCGGTCAGGTCGCTTAGCGGTCAAAAAGGTATAGGCGAGCACACTGAAATAGTCGGGGAAAATCTGCGAATCAACATCGAACACTGAAACCAAAATCCGGTCATAGGGAATGCCCATGGGATCGATAATCTCTTGCTTCACTTGCTTGGCCGCCCAGGTTTCGTTTGATCCCTTACCTGGAATTTCGCCGGCGAGACCCCGAGGATGCCGCGTGACTACAAATTTGAAAAAATCGTTCTGAAACTCTTCGCGAATCAACGCGGCCGTAGCGAGAGACTCCTCGCCGCCCGCCTCTTCGGTTGCCAGCAAAACGATCATTTTATCTTTGGGGTGATGCACCCGCCGCAGGCTGAGCAGCGACTCGCGGACCAGCGAGTACGGTTCACGGTACATCGGGAAAATCACAAGATGATAGAGGCTGTCCCATGTCCGGCCATAGGCGGCAGGCGTATTAGACTCGTTGAGACCTTGGAGCTTGGCGGACCAGTCCACGCGCATATAGTGCCGCATTTTCCTGAAGGTGACGTGGAGTAAAATGAAAAGATAAACCGTGCGCAGGAGCCAAAAAATATCATAAAAAATAATGAAGACTGCCACAAAAAGCGGCAGCTGCCACGAGAGGAGGAGCATGAGAGCAAAGGTGGCCCAGACCAGGCTCCCAGGGAGCATTTCGAGCAATCGGTAGCGCGCCATAGTACGGTAATGAATAAGAGACTACCCTATCTTAAATATACGCGGCTGTCCACAAAAGCATGTCTCGTGTGAACGTGCGCCCCACGCGCCGCTATTTGAAGCGAATGGGGAGTTCATACGAGCGCTCATTTTGCGGTAAGCCGCTCGGATTATCTTTCATAAAGATAATCTTGCCGGTTGTCGCCCCGGGATCCATAAATGAAACCGTTGCCGTAAATGGCACAAAATTCTCGGTCATCCAGTCGCCTGTCGCCATAATCGGCTGCTGTGCTAATACTTTGCCTTTCGCATCCACTATTTTTACCGGAAATGAAGCCTCAAAGTACCACGTGCCGCGCGCTCGGCCGGTCAACATAACCGGGCTCGTAATCGCTTCATTGAGCTGTGGCGAGGTGACTTCAAAAAGATCGGGAATGCCCGCAGATGCCGGCGGAGTGGGTACGCTATTGTTACCCGGCATACGTCCCGGCACAAAGATAAAGAGGGCGAGCAGCGCCACAATAATGACGGCCAAGCCGAAAACGATGTAACGTGGATTCATATAGGTGAGCCTATTATACCACTGATTTGAGACTTTGGAAATAGGAGATTCGCAAGAAAAACAACGCACAGCAACTCCACAGCTTATGCAGCGCTTGTCTTTGCGATACACAGCGAGCCCTTTATACTAATGAAACAAAAGAAATGAAGATCTACGACACGCTGAGCGGCGACAAAAAAACTCTTGAAATAACCAAGGGTGTGCCACTTAAGCTCTTCGTCTGCGGCCCCACAGTTTACGACTACCCGCACATTGGGCACGCCCGAACCTATCTCGTGTTTGATATGTTCGTGCGCTTTTTAACGGCGCAGGGTTATAGCGTTCATTATCTCCAAAACATCACCGATATCGACGACAAAATTATTGACCGCGCCAAACAAGAGAATACAGACCCGCGCACGTTAGCGAAAAAGTTTGAAGAGGCGTATTACGAAGATATGGAAACACTAGGCATCAAGGGTGCAAAATACGCTCGGGCAACGGATCATATTCCAGAGATCGTTGTGCAAATTCAAACGCTGCTTAAAAAAGGCCACGCCTACGAAATTCCCGGCGATGGGTACTATTTCGATCTTTCTACCTTTCCTGAATATGGTAAGCTATCGCATCGTACCGCCCTTCAAGCAGAAGATTCGGTATCGCGTGTCGACGACAGCACAAAAAAACGGAACAAAGGCGACTTTGCACTCTGGAAGTTCGAGAAACCGGGCGAACCGGCCTGGGAGAGTCCTTTCGGTCGTGGCAGGCCGGGTTGGCACATAGAGGACACAGCTATCACCGAAAAAGAGTTTGGTCCGCAGTACGATATGCACGGTGGTGCGATTGACCTCATATTCCCCCACCATGAGGCCGAACTTACTCAGCAGGAATCTGCGTCGGGCAAAAAACCATTTGTAAAAATATGGATGCACACAGGATTTCTCCTTATTGATGGTAAAAAAATGTCTAAAAGTTTAGGGAATTTTATTACGATAAGAGATTTTCTTAATACTCCCATTACCCCTATTCAAGGAAATCCAAAATATAAACCAACTTCACAAACACTTAGAATGATGACTTTGATGCACCATTACCGAACACCTTTAAATTACATTGAAAAATTAATGCCGCAACAAGCCCAAGATAGATTATGGAGTATCCAAAGTTATTTATTTAGATTGAGTCATGGCGATAGAGTTAAATCGGATAAAATAAGGGCTTCTATTTCAAAACTTCTAGAAGAATTCGAGAGAGAGTTTAATAGCAAACTAGAGAATGATTTTAATACTGGTGAGGCTTTAGCTAGTATAGATTTGCTTTGGAGAAAATTATTAGCAGTTGCTAGAGATACTGGTGGATTACTAAACGTAACCGAAGCTGATGCTGTAAAAAAATGGATAGAGGAGAAAGTGTCACTTTTTGGATTTCAACTAAAACCAGTGGTAATTCCCGAGGAAATACAAAAACTTACTAAGGAAATGGATGAGCATAGGAGTAAAAAGAAAGAGGGTTACAGTAAAGCTACCGACCTTCGAGAAAAAATACTGGCCCTTGGGTTTCTAGTAGAGAACGAGGAACCCAATTCTTTTGTATTTCCATTAGTAACCAATTGGGAAGCTTATTAAACTTATGCCTAAGAAAAACCCCATGAAACTGCCGCCGCAGAATCTCGAAGCCGAGCAATCGGTCTTGGGAGCGCTTTTGCTCGACAAGAACGCCATCATAAACGTGGCTGATATTCTGCAGCCTCAGGATTTCTACAAACCCGCGCACGAGAGAATTTATGAAGCCATCCGGGAGCTTTATGAGAAACAGGAGCCGATTGATCTTTTGAGCCTCACCTCGCTCTTAAAAGAAAAGGCTATCCTCAAAGAAGTGGGCAATCAGAGTTATCTTAGCGAGCTCGTAAACTCCGTGCCAAGCGCCGCGCACGTCATTCATTACGCAAATATCGTAAGGGAGAAGAAGACGCTGCGCGATCTTATCAGCACCTCAACGGAAATATCGGAAAACGCCTACGAATCTGAGCGGGATACGGAAGAATTGCTTGATGAAATTGAGCAGCGCATTTTGAACATTTCCCAGCGCTCGGGCAACAAGAAGTTCATTCCACTGGGTGAAGACCTTAAAGAAGCCTACGAGCGCATCGAGCGCCTGCACCAGGGCGAGGGCAAGTTGCGCGGCATTACTACCGGTTTTTCGGATCTCGACAAAATGACCCTCGGTTTCCAAAACTCTGATTTAATCGTGATAGGCGCGCGCCCGTCGATGGGCAAGACCGCGCTCGCTCTCGCGATTGCTCGCAACGCCGCTATGCTCGGAGGCAAACCCGTCGGCATCTTTTCCCTTGAAATGGCCCGTGAGCAGATTACCGACCGCCTCATCGCCGCCGAATCGCAAGTCTCCCTCTGGAAGCTGCGTTCTGGGCAGATTACCGACGACGTGGAGTTTGAAATGATCCAACAGTCTCTCGACCGGCTCTCGAGCGCGCCGCTCTATATCGACGACACGCCTTCGCCAAATATTCTTCAGATGCGTTCGATGGCGCGGCGGCTCCAAGTTGAACACGGACTTGCCATGCTCGTAGTTGACTACCTGCAGCTCATCATGCCCCGCAATTCGTCAAACGATAATATGGTCCAGCAAGTGACGGAAATATCGCGCGGCCTCAAAAGTTTGGCGCGCGAACTCAATATCCCCGTGGTGGCGCTCTCACAGCTCTCCCGCGAAGTCGATAAGCGCGACTCGCGCATCCCCCGGCTCTCGGACCTCCGCGAATCCGGCGCCATTGAACAAGACGCGGATCTCGTACTCTTTATTTACCGCAAAGACAAAGACCGCCCCGACATCCCCCCCGAAGAACAGAACACAGCGGAAATCATCATTGCTAAGCACCGCAACGGCGCAACCGGTTCTATTAAACTTAAATTCGATCCGGAGCGCGTTACTTTCAAATCCATCGACAAGTACCACATGGAAAATGAATTTTAGCGTGCTGCCTTTTCCCCACGCCCATGCTGCCTAAATCAATAAAACTATTCGCCGACGCATTTGCCAAACTGCCTTCGATCGGACCGCGCCAGGCGATTCGCCTTGCTTTTTATCTTGCTGAAAATGACCGCATCGACCTCAGTACGCTAAGCGCCGCGCTCGCCGAGCTCCAGAATTTGAAGCTGTGCAGCCGGTGTTTTTTTGTCCACGAGACGGCAGGCGAGCTCTGCGAGATCTGCGCGAATCCCTCGCGTCTCAAAAGCCTCGTCGCCGTCGTTGAAAAGGCGACTGATCTCATCTCTCTCGAGCGCGCGAGTAAATTTAATGGCCGCTACCTCGTACTTGGCGATCTCAAAAAAAGGGGTATATTACACCCAAAAAAAAAAACGCGACTCGAGACGCTTAAGGCCTTTATCCAAAGCGATCTCGGCGGCAAAGCCGAAGAGATTATTTTAGCCATCAGCCCGACGGCTTATGGCGACTTGAACGCCTCCATGCTCAAAACAGAATTAGAACCCTTTGCCAAAAAATTCTCCCGCCTGGGCCGCGGTATCCCCACGGGCGGAGAAATTGAGTTTGCAGACGAGGAAACTTTAAAGAGCTCACTTGAGGCAAGACGATAGCGGCAAATATAAAAACAGCCCCGAGGGGCTAGTTTTTGATCTCGAGAACTTCGATCTCGGTAAAGGGCTGGCGGTGGCCTTTCTTTTTCCGATAGCGGGTTTTGGAGTGATAGCGAAACACAATCTTCTTATCATCCCGCCCAACGCGCACAATCTTCGCCGCGACTGTGGCACCCGATACATAGGGCGTTCCAATCACGACGGCATCACGCTCCCCTACCAAAAGCACCTTGTCAAAAACAACGGCATCCCCTTCCTGGCCTTCGATTTTTTCAATGCGCAGCCTGGTCTTTGGAAAGACTTTATATTGTTTGCCGCCGGTTTCGATAATTGCGATTGCCATGCGAATATTGTCTTAATTCTTAAACGAAACACAGTGTTGAGCGAAAGAATTTAGCCACAACATTGAGCACCCCGCCATGGCGGGGTAAAGGTTTTGTAGTTACGCCTTCCTAGCGGAAGGTGTCAACAAAGCCCCTTAGTTCACGGAAATAATAACGCCGATATAGATAAAAATCAAGACCGCAACCAAAAAGGCCGTAACCGCCAAAAGATGGGCAAATAGAGGGGCGCGGGACGAGAGAAGCCAGGCTAAGCAGAAATTTAATATCACAATAAACACATTCACGAAATACAGCTGGAAGACCGCTTGAATCGTGCCGGTTGCATTGATGCCCACATACGGATCAAAGTGGATGATGAAAGGTCCGGCTTGGCGCAATAGAAAAAAAAGAATGAGAAATAATGCCCCTACCTCCAAAAGAGCCGACAAAAAATATAGAGCGACGAGCATGAGCGCGCGATTCCTTGAAAATTGCGGGAGCTGATAGAGCGGCATAATACGAGCGTTTAGCTAAAACAAGCTACGCACGGCCGGCATACTCTTTGGGCAACCGCTTGCCCAAAAGAATTGTCGCGGCGGCATCGGGGTCAATAACATTGATTTCAATGCCCGTTGAAAGCTCGAAACCTGCCGGTGTGCTGATTTTCGGCTCTATTTCGATATGCCAATGGTAATGGCTATAGCGCTGTTTTTCAAAAATCGGCGCCGTATGGATAAAGAAGTTGTAGTCGGGATCATGGAGTTGCTTCTGTATCAGCCCAAGTGTCTGTTGGAGCGCCTCCGCAATACTTTCTATCTCAGACTCTCCAGCAGCTTCAAAGTAGGGGGAGTGTTTTTTGGGGAAAATACGAAGCTCAAAGGGCACGCGGGAGGTGAATGGCGCAAAGACGATGGCGCCACGATTTTCAAATATGATACGCCGCCCGGCTTTTTTCTCCGCATTGATAATCACGCAATGTACGCAGGCATCATGCGCCTCAGAGTAGGTCCGTGAGCCCTTAAGCGAATGAGTGATATCGGGAGGAATGATCGGCAGGCCAATGATCTGGAGATGTGGATGATAAATGGAGGCCCCGGCGCTCGGTCCCCAATTATGAAACATGGAAATATAGGCTATATATTTAGTTGACTGTTCGACTGCTAGGTAGCGTTCGCGCAGCGCCCGGAAGACCAGGAGAAGTTTCGCCCTTGGCAATTCGCTATAATTTTTGGCATGTTCGCGTGAAATCACGAGATCGTGAATGCCGCTCCCCGGCAGGGTAAGGAATACGCCCTGCCGTGACGGGCTCGGCGATTTTGACTGCGGCACTACTGCGGGAAATTTATTCTGAATTACCAGCGCATCCCATTGCTTGCCCGTGCCATAGGTAAGAATTGCCTTGTCGCCGTTCGCCTTTTCAGGGTCCTCGAAAGGGCACAGGCGTATGGGCGTGATCTGCCGCTTAACCGATTGTTTTTTGATGAATTCGAGCGGTCGCCGCGCGCGGCCCGGAGCGATTAAAATCCAATCGCCCGTCACCAAATCTTGTCTGAATTCGCTATGCATGAGATTAAAAGTTAAGCGATTTGCCATTAGCGCTTAGGAGTAAAAGGGTTAAGATCACCTACTTGTCTGTCGCGCTTTGCGCTTGGCCATTTGCAAGTCTATGCACATAGTACCAATAAAAAAGATCGTTCGCTATCGGCACAACATTTAAACTGCCTTCTTTGGCGTCTTCCACAAGCACAATAATCGCTATTTTGGGATCGTTTCCCAGAGTTCCCTCAAGCGGCGCATAGGGGGCAAAACCAACGAAAAAGGCATTGGTCTTCGTGTTATTCTGGACCTGAGCGCTGCCGGTTTTCGCCGCTACTGGAAAAGGCAGCGTATGCAGCAGATAGGCCGTGCCATATGTCTCGGTAACTGTGTCGCGCATGCCGAGGCGCACCTCTTCGATATTTTGTTTCAGGTCTGAGTAATCAGCTGTTATAATGGGCACTTCTTCTTTATTGAGGTGCGGCCTCATAAGCTTGCCGCCATTCGCAATAGCGTCGATCTGCGTTAAGAGCTGCAACGGCGAAACCATGAGATCCCCTTGTCCGATTGATACATTATAAGTATCGCCTATACGCCAGGGAATGCCGGTGCGGGCCTCTTTTTCCTCAGGATCGGGCAGAAAGCCCTCGCCCTCGCCGGGATAGTCAATGCCAGTGGGTTTGCCAAAGCCAAACTTCTGCCACCAGATATTAAGGCGTTCAATGCCGAGACCCTTCATATCTTGATAGCCGCCACCCACCTCATAGAAATAAACATTGGAAGACTTGGCGAGCGCGGAATGGACATCCACCCAGCCTTGCGGGCGCCAATCGACGAATCGACTTGGTTTATCAGGGAAATATGGGTTCGGAATGTCGATATAGCCGGGTGAAAAAATCTTAGTTTCAGTAGTAATCACGCCCTCGCTAAGACCGGCAAGCGCATGCAGGGGCTTGATTGTCGAGCCAGGATTGTAAATACCGGCAATGGCCCGGTTAAAGAGCGGTTTTTCCGAAGAAACCAAAAGTTCGGCCTTCTTAGCTCGGTCATCAGGCGAGCCTTTTTTTGTAAAGAGGTTGCTATCAAAAGAAGGCAGGCTGACTACGGCCAATATTTCACCGGTTCGCGGGTCGATCGCAAGACCAGCGCCGCTTTTCCTGCCCAATGCCGCAAGGCCCTGCGCGAGCCGCTCGACAAAATATTTTTGAAACTCAAGATCAATGGTCGTAGTGAGGCTTTTGCCGGGTATGGGTTTTCGGACTTCCATATCGGTTAATGTTTCGCCTTTTGAATTTTTCTCGGTAAGCATCATGCCGTCAGTGCCCTTAAGGGCGGCATCGTAGTAGAGCTCAAGTCCGGTGCGGCCATTGCCTTCAAAATCCGCGTAACCGAGAGCCTGAGCTAGTAGCTCGCCCGTCGGATAATATCTTCGAAAATCATCATGAATCTCGATGCCCGGAAGATTGCGCGTTTTGAGCTTTAGCAGTTCTTCAGGATCAAGATCACGGGCCACAAGCATGGTCTCATCTTTTTCCAGATCGAGTCCGGAAAGTTTCGTTTCGATTTCCTGTTTCGTAACGCCAATGGACTCACCGAGAAATGATTCAATTTCGTCGCGGTGCGCCAAAAATTCAGGAATGCGCACCGACACTGAAAAAATGGGCTGGTTTTGGGCGATAGGAATACCGTAGCGATCAAAAACTATGCCGCGGCCAGCGGGCAAGGGTACGCCGTGATCGACATTGGCAAGCGCCCGCATGGCGTAAAAATCGCGCGAGTATTGGCCCAAAAAAAATACCCGGCCGGCAAAGAGAAGCGCTATAGAGATAAAGGCGATGTAAAGAATGCGGAATACCCTTCCCTGAACGAGGAGCTCGAGGAAACTACCATTCGACGTGCCGCCATCAATAATTTCTTCTATGCGCAGATCATCCATACGGTTATTCGCTTACCGATAGTGTAATGAAAAATCGGCAAACTTAAAATACGCGACACCCAGTGTCCCCCAGATGCAGTTAAGCAGCACCTCGAGAACAATAATTTGCGGCGAACGCACGAGAAAAATAGGGTCAAGAATGACATAAAATATGATGCTTGAGAAGATGATCGAAGCCAGAAAAGTGCCGATGAGAAAGCGCCCGCTGAGCATAGCCAGAAGACCTGCGCCAGCGAAGGCCGCTGCCCCAAATGCGATAAACTCCCGGTAGGGCGCAAGCGCTGGAAAGAGGATAAGGAAAGCCGCAAGAATCAGGCTGGCCAAATACCAGACATTTTTTTCGAAGGCAGCATAGGCAATCAGTATCGCGAGCGCTATATTCGGATTAATGTCGCCAAGAGCGAGCGTATGTCGCGCCTGAAGCCATGCTGCAAAAACAACTGCGAAAAGCGCGGTGGCGCGCAGAGAAAACCTAGGCAATGTCTGTTCAAATACTCCCATGAGAAAAGTTGGTGATCACTTGTACGGCAGGAATATTGGCAAAATCATACGTGAGGTCGAGCAGCGCGGACTCCCAAATCTCCCCTTCCATACTGGTCGTTTTGCCGATCATGCCAAGGGGCATACCAAAAGGCACTTCGGCGCTCGCCGAATACACGCTGTCACCCCTCACCACGTGCTTAGCCTTGGCGATCAGCGTTACCTCAGGAACCGTGCCGCCTTTGAGTAAGCCGTCCACCCGGTCGGCACCGATTTTTACCGGCATCTCAAAATTTTTATCAAATACCGTTCGCACTTCGCTGGTGTGAGCAAATGATTGTACGACCACGCCGAGCAAAACGCCGTTTTCCTCAACTGCCATACCAACACCGACTCCCTCGTCGCTCCCCGCGCCTATGACGATCGAATGCTTAGCATTCCACGGGTAGGCCGAGTAGAGGACAGCAGTAAGGAGATCGGGAGTAAAATGAAGCACTGCCTCTTTGAGCGAGGAGTAATTTTCGAGCTCAGCCCGCAGAGCGGCATTTTCGGTTTCAAGATCCTGGACCGACTGCGTTCTTGGTATCAGTCCCATGAATTGCCTGAGCGGGTAGGCAAAACGATCGCCCCACACCACAAGCATAAATGCGCCGCCAATGAGCGCTAGAGATAAAACAAGCTTCTTTAACATACTAAGGAACTCACCTCAATATTATTTCCAGCTCGCGTTGCCTCAAAATATCGGCCAGCGCGAGGCTTGCCGACGAGGTTGTACCCAGAGGGTACATCGAGCCTACCTGTCCGGTAGGCAGGGAGGTGTAACGAAGCGATGGCTGGTTTTTCCGGCAACCCTTTAGACTATGGCAAAAACACGCAGACTCTGTGTCCTGCGCCGTCAACGTACTCTTCGAGTACAGTTTCCTCCTGGCTCCTTGATTCTGCGTGTTTTTGCTCATAGCGCGGGTGGAAATTATATGGAGGGGAGTTCTGTCTATAAACTAATTTCTTTGGGCCGCTGCGGGTTCTCAAGATACCTGCGGTAGTGGTCAAAATGCTCGAGAATCTGTCCGATGCCGCGCACAACCGCAGTCAAGGGATCGTCGACTATCCTCGCCTTTACCGAAAGTTCTTTAGCCACAAGATATTCGAGGCCCCGGAGCTGGCTGCCGCCGCCCGCAAGAAAAATCCCATTTTTGTAGATATCGCCGGCAAGCTCTGGCGGCGCGCTTTCGATAACCTCTTTCGCCGCATCAAGAATTTGCTTCAAGGAACGAGCGAGCGCAACGCGAATTTGCGTATTTTTTACGACAATCTCGCGCGGCAAACCAGTAGCGATGTCGCGCCCGCGAATGGCGAGCTCAAGTTTTTCTTCGAGCGGTATGGCGGAGCCGACAGCCAGCTTTACCTCCTCCGCGGTCGGTTCGCCGATCAAAAGCTTGAACTCATCGCGCACAAAGTTCATGATGTCCTGATTAAACTTATCCCCGGCAATTTTAAGGCTTTTTGATACTACAGTGCCGCCCATAGAAATAATCGCGATATCAGTGGTGCCGCCGCCGATATCAATCATCATGTTCGATGTCGGTTCTTCAATAGGCAGTCCGGCCCCTAGCGTTGCTGCTACCGCCTCTTCAACTATATAGGCTCGATTCGCGCCTGCGCCAATAGCCGCATCCTCAACAGATTTCCGCTCCACCTCGGTGAGATTCGAGGGTACGCCGATAACCGCCAGCCGATAATTTAAAAAACTTGACCCGCCCGCAAGACGTAAAAGTTGCCGGAGCATTTCCTGCGTTACTTCAAAGTCCGAGATCACCCCGTTTACCAGCGGCCGAACCACGCTAATGTGCTGCGGCGTCCGGCTCTGCATCTTCTTGGCCATTTCGCCAATCGCAAAAATA
>JBGOTK010000004.1:0-19723 GCA_041476445.1 Minisyncoccia bacterium
AGCACGATAAAGAAAAAACAAATACCGAGCCCCATATCAATCCACACCGCTCGCGCATTATCTCTAAGCCACTTCCCAGGCGAGAAAGTATAGCGGACAAAATTATTAGTGAGCCAAAAGTAAAAAACAGCAGCGAGACCCATAAGCAAAAACGCGGCGAGCACATTGGGGTGTGGGAAGGTGCCATAGGCGCGCAAAAACTTGCCGCCCCAAAGGTTTACTGTCGCGAGCCCCTGCGGCAGCACGCCGTGAGTTACGAGAAGCGGCGGCAGGTAGGGCTCGCCGAGGAGCCGCAGTCCGATGCTCTGCTGGGCGATAAATTGGGTGATGGCAATGAGTGCCTCACCAGTTGCAAGCGCGAGCAAGACACCCCAGATGAAACGGAATGAAACAGTTCGACTCTCTAGGGCAAAGCCCAGTGTCACGCCAAAAAGTACGGCGACGAGCAGCCGCAAAAAAGCGTAAGTCGCGAGGAGCGGGTAGCCGGCAAAAAAGCCGGAGAGGAGCGCAAAGGCCATAAACACACCGAGCGCACCAAAAAGAAACGGGCGCGCACGGATAAAGCGCCGTACGCCAGCGGAGAAAAACAGTCCGCCAAAGAAGAGAATAAAGGCAATAATTAAAATATCGTGCGCGTAGAAAAAGAGCGCCTCGTACTCATGGAAGCCCGGGGTGAGCTGTGAAAAAAGGTGGCGATAGCCCCACGGGATTGAGACGAGGCCCAGAATAAAAAGGGCCTTACGAAAAAACTTGGATAAGTTCATAAAAGAAACCTATAAAGATGATACCGAGCGGCAGCCAAGAAACAGCTGAGTTCTCACTGCGTATAAGAAAGCGTGGCATCTTGCGTTTATTAAGCCCCCGCCAGATAAGAATGATAAAGATCGCCTCCCAGGCGACAAAAACGCCGCCCACGAGCGAAACGAGAGCAAAAAAACTCGACGAGCCTAAAAAGAAGACCACGAGCGGCAGGAAAATAATAAGGAGCCGCGAGAGGGTTTTCGGCATTTTAAGATCGAGCCTCAGAATCTCGGCGGTACTGATGCCCAACACCACGTAGGTAGTGAGGATTGCGATAATGCCCAGCGCGGTTGCAGCCAGCGCGGCCAAGGGGTGCAAAGAGGCTATGCCCGAGATCGCATCCTCTGAAACCGTCCCGGAGAGGCCCAAAATACCGAGCGCAAAGAGGAAGTAAAGCAGTGCCGGCAGATAGGTCCCGACGAAGATAACCCGCACTGCCGAGGCTTGGGGTAGACGCTCGACCTTAATAAAGCTAACAACCGAGGGAATAGCGCTTCGCCCCATGAGCGCAAAGAGTGTGACACCAAAAGGCAGAAGCAGGGTACTCATCGAAAGCGGGGCACTGCCGAGGAGGTTCGCCATGCCCTCATGCGCCATAAAGCCTTTAAAGCCCAAAAGAGCGACGAGAAAAATAATAGCGAGCATTATAAATACAAGGAAAGCCTCAGAGAAGGCGAGCTCCTTTATGTTAAAGAGGATGCCGAAAGAGCCGATCAGCCAAAACACGCCGACGAGCCAGAATCCGGGGACGCTTGTGAAAAGCACATGGCCAAAACTTTGGGAAAGCGTGAGATATATGGAGAGCACGAGAATCGCGCCGAGCGAGGTAATGAGCAGCGCCGGCAGATAGGCCGCGCGACCGACAAACTCGCGTGCATAGGAGGCGAAGCGCCCGCCTTCTTTGGTGCGCATGATGATATCCGCATACATAAGGTGGATGACCGCAAATACGCCGCCAAAAAGAAGAAGATAAATAAGCCCCGTGAAGATTCCGGACTTTTGAAACGCATAGGGTAGAGAAAACATCCCCGCCCCGATTATATCCCCGCTTAAGATACCGATCGCTAAGAGCTCCCGCGAGATCCGCTTCATCTCTTTTTACGTTTCGGCGTATTTTTGCTTGAGAGCGGCAATTGCTTCCGGAGTACATCCTCCTCAAAGCGCCAAAAGACCGTGAATACTAAGAGTGCAAGAAGCGCGGTAAAAATAGCAACGATATAGAAACGGAACCCTACCGCCATGCCGATAGCGGAAGCGACCCATAATCCCCCGGCGGTCGTAACGCCCTGGAGCTTTTGCTGATCGAAGATAATAAGTCCTGCACCGATAAAACCTACGCCCACTACGATTTGGGCAGCAATGCGCGTCGGATCTACGTTTGTAGCATTAGTAATCCCGTATATCGAAAGAATGGTGAAAAGCGCCGAACCTAAAGAGACGAGAGCAAACGTGCGCATGCCGGCTGTCTTTTTCGCCACCTCCCGCTCAATGCCCACGAACGAGCCCAAAAGCACGGCGAGCACAAGCTGTAGCAAAAATTCTAGGTTCTGCATTTTTTATTATTTAGCTACAAATACACCGTCTCCTTCGCGCACCCGCTTTGGCACCTTAATGCCCACAAGCGCCTTGGGCTTAGCCTGTGTGATTGGCTTGTGATCGAACTGCATGGAGCCCACGGTAAAAATAAAGTTCGTGGTCGCGCCGCGGATTTCGAGCTTGGCGCCTACCTTAACCGGTTTTAAAAACTTCACAATCGCCACTTTTATATTGCCGTAGAAATGCTTTATCTCCCCTATCGGCTTCAGCAGTTTGAGCTTCGGGGCCGCAACGCGCTTTTTCGCAACCTTCTTTTTTAGCTTTGCCTTTTTCATAAAGTTAGTTTTTTTCATGGTCGTTATTGCTCCGCGGTACCCCCTTGAAGCGCTCTTCGTATTCCGAGTCCCGCTCTTTTTCGTGGCCGATCATGGCGATCAGTGTATCTAAGAGCTTCTCGGGGTCGTGATGCAAGACAGTATTGCCCATGCCGCGGCGGCTAATCTTTATTATATCCTCTATGGCATCCGTAATGCCGCCCGTACCGAGCAATACGCCGAGCGGTTTTTTGTCTTCGTAGGCGATAGTGAATTCATTAAGCGTACCCATCCGACCACACATGGTAATCACCGCATCCGAGGAACGCGTTAAGAGCAGGTTGCGGCCCGAGTATTCAAAGCCTGTATAAATGATGAGGTCATGGTAATCGATGGGGAGGTGATAGGTCTTGAGGTGCGCTGCCTCTGAGGCTGCGGGTGAGAGGCCGATCACGATGCCGCCAGCCTCCTTAGCACCCTTCGCGGCATAATAGGGCACGCCCACGGTTGCTCCAGTAACCAGCACCATGCCGCGCTCGGCGATAAGCCGGCCCATATTTTCAGACACCTGTTCGATGCCTGGCGTACAATGCCCGGTTTGCGCGGCACCGGAGACACAAATTTTGTACTTCAGCGAATGCCGAACGTGATTGGGTACTTTTTTAGCAGATGAATGAACGGAGGCCATACAGAATTTACCTAAAGTATACCACGAGAAAAGGGTCCGTGGTTTAGCCCCGCCCGCACCAAAGCTTCGGCGAGCAGGCAATAGGGTATGGCGAAGAGCGAAAAATAACTAGCTGGATAAATCATAGACTTGACCTGCTTTTGGAATCTCGGCGTTGAGATGCATCGTATTTTTCAAGACTCCCGCAAGCGCATTTGCCTCAACCGGTTCGCCGTGCACGAGAAAGACTTGTTTAAGCGTTTTTTGCATGGAACTGAGCCAGCTCATAAGCCGCGGCTGGTCGGCATGCGCCGAGTAGCCGCCGATCGCCTTTACGCTCGCCCGCACAATTATTGGTCGGTTAAAAATATACACCTCATGCACATGGTTTAAGAGACGACGCCCCAGTGAACCCTCGGCCTGAAAACCGACAATTAAGAGGGTACTCTTCGGATCCGGCAAGTAGCGCTCTTCGTGGTGCAAAATGCGGCCGCCCTGCGACATGCCGGAGCCGGCGATGATGATCTTCGGGCCCGTTACATAATTGATGTCTTT
Source organism: Minisyncoccia bacterium (assembly GCA_041476445.1). GTDB lineage: Bacteria > Patescibacteriota > Minisyncoccia > UBA6257 > JACOXY01 > JBGOTK01. The sequence continues at coordinate 3,874 of JBGOTK010000004.1, forward strand.
TGACTGCTCGGTGGTAAGAGACATGTGGAGCCCCGGAAAATTGAAAATCTGGTCGCCGGAGCGGATGATATTCGTCGTCGCCCGATTAAAATACGACTCATATTTTTGGTAGACCGCCGTAAGTTTTATGGCGAGCGGGCTGTCGATAAAAACCGGCACGCGCGGAATAAGATTGTGTTCTATTAAATAATTCAACTCGAAAAGCAGCTCCTGCGTGCGCTCCATAGCAAAGGCAGGGATGATCAATGTCCCACCGGCTTTTATGGTATCGATGATTACTTTTTGAAAGAGCTGCTTGCGCTCGCTCGTGTCCTCGTGCACCCGGCCGCCATAGGTTGATTCCATGATGCAGTAGTCTGCGCCCGCGATATGCTCGGTGGGCTTAAGTATCGGCGCGGGAGTGTTGCCGAGATCGCCCGAGAAAACCAACCGCTTGCCCTCGGCCTCGATAAGAACTGAGCTTGAGCCTAAGATGTGGCCAGCATCGAAAAATGTGACCGCGAAATCTTTAAAATCGAGCCGCTTGTGATAGGGCGTTCCCTCCCACTGGTCGAGCGCCTGCATTACGTCTTCAGGAGTGTAGAGCGGCGGGCGATTGATACGCAACGCCTCCTGCTCAAGCACGTGCCCCGAGTCGAGGAGCAGAGGCTCGGCAAAGTCACGCGTGGGCGGCGTGGAGTAGATCTTGCCGGTAAAACCTTCGTGCACCAGCTTGGGCAATCGCCCCGTGTGGTCAATGTGCGCATGCGTTACAAACACCGCCTCGATAGTTTTAGGGTCGTAGGGAAACGGGTCGAAATTCTTGTCATCGCTAAAGTGCGTGGATTGGTGAAGCCCGCAGTCAATAAGAATGTTGTGCTCGCCGATCTGAAGCAGAAAATTTGAACCCGTTACTTCCCCTGCCGCGCCGTAAAAAGTAAGTTTCATAGTAGTTCTCTACGGATTACGAATAGATACTGATATACGGATAATTGTTCTTCTGTATTTGTACATCCGTAAGTAATCCGTAATCAGTAGACATAAGAGTTACTTCTTCAAAATTCTGAGCGCGGCCTTGAGGCGTTCTCCCAAATTCTGAAGTGTGGGGTCAACCTGCCTTAAGGCGTCACGCACGGAGTTTTTAGTGTAGCCGAGATTCATGAGCGCGCTCTCCACATCCATATCCGACTCGACCTGCGCGGCGTTCATGCCGCCCTCGGTCATCTCTACTTTAGTCTGGAGTTCGATAATGATGCGTTCGGCAATCTTCCGGCCGATCCCCGAAACCCGCGTAAGCAGCTCTGCTTTCCCCTCGTGAATAGCGAGGCGCAGCTTGTCGACGGGTGCGACGTTCAGAATGCCGAGCGCCGACTTCGGCCCCACGCCCGAGACAGAGAGCAAAAGCTCAAACATGGTCCGCTCCGCCTCAGTAGGAAAGCCATAGAGACATTCGTCATCTTCGCGCACATGGTGATACACAAACAGGCTCGCCTCGGTATTCAGAGCTAACTGCTTTATTACCTCCTCAGTCACGAATACCTTGTAGCCTACACCGCCCATCTCAAGCACGACGAAGTTTTTGCGGAGTATAGTGGGCGTTCCTCGAAGCGTGTAGATCATGTGGAGAGTATTATAACCCTATTAGTATAACTCAAAATAGCCACGCAATTCGATTTGAAAATATCCATCACTGTCTGTTTTTGTATAATTAAACTATGAAAAGAATGGGTCTTTGGAGTTTAGGATCCCTCATAGTTATTTGTGGAGCTGTTTTTTTATTAAAAGACCCGGTATATGACCGCTATCAAAAATACTTAAATGACAAAGATATCGAAAATCGTCATGCGGCCGTTAAGTTAGTTTCCGCAGCTACACAAAACTCAACATGGAAATTGTTCGAAAATGAATATTTTTCTCTTACGTATCCGAATAACTGGGAAATCAAAGAGGAAAAACTGAATCCAACAGCCTCTTACGGTGGAAAATATTTACTTACCCTGAGCACTCCTACTTCGCTGTACCCACAAAAACTTGCCTTTCCTCTCTACCGTATAAGTATCCAGGTCTATGATTCAAAAATCCAAAGCATGGGTTATACGTTAAACTCTTCGCAGAAAAAAGAAATAGAGAATGCCCTGGAAGGGAACGACATAAAGAAATTTGCAAATGTATTTCCCATCACTAATTTTGCAAGCTACAATCATCTAGAATTCACGACACTAAATGGTAAGCAAGTGCGTGTAAGTGCTGACGGGAATGAACATTTCCTTGACGGCCCGTTTCTTGAATTTTTAAGTAACGGCAATCATGCAAGAGTCATAGTATGGGATGAAAGTGCGGTACTCAATCGGGCAATTATTGGAAGAACAAAAGATTTATTGGGCGTATATAAGGATCGCGTTTACAGCAAAATCTTGGAATCCCTGAAAATAAAATAGCTATTCGCGACTCAGTTAAAATATCTTACCCCTTGCAAAATCATGTGTTCTTCTTTATAGTAATGCGATGCCAATTACGAAATCAGCTGAAAAGGCCCTCCGGCAATCAGTCGGCAGACATACCCGAAATCTGGTAAAGAGTACCGAGGTAAAAAAACTTATTAAGTCTTTTAGGAAGGCAATTGCCGACGGAAAAACAGAGGAGGCCAAGAAGTCACTTTCCTTAATCTACAAAAAACTCGACAAGGCGGTAAAAAGCGGCGTCTTTAAAACCGGCACTGTGCGACGCATCAAGTCGCGTCTCGCCAAAAAGATTAAGTAACAAAAAATCCGCCTCTCGGCGGATTTTTGGTATGCGACAACAAGACGGAAGGACTAGGTTTCGACCACAACATACCAACATACTTGAGAATGTTGGTATGTTAGTGTGTCAAGTATTTTGTGGCCCTACGAGTGGCCAGACGAAAACTGTTTAGAGTTCTAGGCGCTTAGCGCAAAGTCTAGTACGGCCTCCTCGTAATCAAGTTTGCCTGATTTGATGCTGAGGTCGTAGTCCGCGAAGTGTCGCGCCCGGTCGGGGCCGGCATAGGCCAAAAGATTAAAAATCTTCGCGGCATCCTCATGAGCTGCAAGAAGCGTTTCGAGCCCCACGAGCCTCTCCCCGAGCGAGCGACGCTCCCAACCCGAAACCATGCTCCAAAAGTCATACTCAGCGCGGAGGCCCGCACCACGAAGCGCTGCCACGGTCAGCTCCTTCACCTTGCCAAGCGAGGCCTTTTCAAGTTCGTGCACGATCGCCCACGTGTCCCCTTTTGTTGCGCCCGCCAAAAATTGGGCGGCGTTTTTTTCTATCGTGAGTCCGCGCGCTTTGGCCTCGGTAGCGATAAAGGCAAGAAGTTTCTCGGCTTTGGGCGCTTCGAATTTTTGAATCTTGTTCGGCGCCTTTAAAAGAAACTTGAAGTCAGTAGGAATGGTCGCCTCGGAGACCACAAGCGTAATACTGGGCGCTTCCGCCGCGGCTTTGAGCGTCTGTTTCGCTTCTTTGCCGGCAGCAGCAAGATTCAAAACTCGCGCGAGCCGCGGCGCGGCAAAAAGAGAGGGGGCCAAAACAAAATTTCTGAAGCGCGTCCCTTCTTCGGGCGCCTCCATATCAAACGACTCGTGCGCTACGCCTTGGCGCTTAGAGAACTCCTGAAGTACGGCGGCAAGTTTTTGGTGGCGGGTATAGGCATCCGCCCCATAGAGAACGATAATCATAGGCTACATCTCGTCGTAGGCAGACATTTCTTTCGCGCGAATAAGCGCGGGGTCGGTAGGCAGAGTGAAATGAAACGTGGTGCCGCGGTTCAGCTCCGACTCTACCCAGACCTTGCCGCCGTGCCGCTGAATTATGTTACGCACGATATAAAGTCCCAACCCCGACCCTTCGGTTTCAACGCGCATGACATTCTCCGAGCGGAAAAATTTGGTGAATAGCTTCGCGAGATCATCGGGCGGAACGCCGAGCCCCGTGTCCGCCACGGTTATCTCCACATAGGGCTGGTTAGGCACGCGCACAATTTTAACCGTCACCGAACCGTTCTTAGTATTATATTTGATGGCGTTGTCGATGAGATTATTGAGGGCAATGCCCAATTTTTCAGTATCTATAGTGAGCGATATTTCTTCGGCTGGTTTTTCGAAATATACTTTGACCGAATATTTTGAAGCGAAGGCAGCCGCCTCGCCGAGAATTTTCTCAACGAACTCAATAAAATTTACCGCCTTAAACTGGAAGCCGAAGCGGCCCTCTTCAATCTTTGAAACATCCAAGAGGTCATTTACAATCTTCAATACTTTTTTGGCCGCCTTCGCGCCATTGTCCATAAACTGACGACCCTGCTCGGAGAGCGTCTCGCTGGCGAGCGTTTCAAATGTCCAGCCGATCGCCGAGAGCGGGGTACGGAGCTGATGCGCCGCCACCGTGATAAAGTCGGACTTTGATTTGATGATTTCCACCTCGCGGGTCCGGTCGTGCACAATCTTTAAAAAGCCTAAAAGTCTTTTCGAGGGATCGATGATGCGCACCGTAGAAACGCGAAGTTCAAGCTTGGGTTCGTCAAAAGTCAGATCGACTATCTGGATCGCCGCGCCCGGCTCGGAACGATTCACCGCCACGGGCGCGAGGGACGGAAAGAGCGCCTGAGGCAACAATTTTGAACGCATGCCACGCGAGGCATCCGGCGAAAAAATATGGCCGACCACCTCTGGAGCAGACATTTCAAAAATATTTTCAGCGGCTCGATTGAATACCAGAATCCGAAAGTCGGTGTCATAGGCGATAATGCCGTCCGCCAGATTGTTCACGATACCCGAGAGCTGATTGCGTTCTATTTTCACCTCGAGATTCGAGGTAGCCAGACGTAAGTTATTCAAAAAAAGAAGCGCCAGCTCGGCGAGGGAGAGGATAATGATAAGGTATACGACAAAGGCTGAGTCCACGAAAAATATCGCCACAATAAGAATCGCCAGGGTAATGGGCAAAAAAACCCAGAACGATATCATTTCGGGCAGCGCTGCGTAGAGACGAAGTTTTCGAAAAAATAGTTTCATCGAGATTGCGCTCGGAGAACGATATGCGCTCAGGCCAACTCTCCCCAATGCCGTCCGGTTTTGGCGCGCACCATAAGGGGTACCTTCAAAGTATAGACTCCTTCCATAAGCGCGACGAGAAACGGCTGGACTTCATTAAGTATAGCTTCGTGAACTTCGAACAACAATTCATCATGAATTGATAAAAGGATGTGTACACGGCCCCGAAACTCCGGTTTGGCCTCGATCTCCCGGCTCGCCCGGATCATAGCAAGCTTTATAATGTCGGCATTCAGACTCTGAATGGGCATATTGACCGCAATGCGCTCCGCTTCTGCGGCAATGCGCGTTTTCCCAAAGGTAATGCCCACCACATTCCGCCGCCGGCCGTTTTCGTTCACCACATAACCGTAGGTGCGTCCGTATTCCTTGATGCGCTCCTGCCACTCCCTGATCCCTGGATAGGTCCGGAAGTACTCTTGGATAAAGGCGCGCGCGTCGCCCACGGAAACACCGGCTGTACGCGCGAAGGCGTTCGCACCCATGCCGTAGACGATGCCGAAGTTCAAAGCCTTGGCCACCCGGCGCATGTCAGAGGTTACCTTGTCTTCCGAGACCTTAAACGCATAGGCGGCGGTCGCCGCGTGAATATCTTTGCCGCTCTTAAATGCGAGGGTCATGCGCTCGTCCCCCGAGAGCGTCGCGAGTATGCGGAGTTCAAGCTGCGAGTAGTCGATGGCCAAAAGCCTATGTTTAGGCGAAGCGATAAAAGCGGAACGCAGCTGCATCACCCAGGCGTTTGAAGTGGTCGCCGGAATATTCTGCAAATTAGGATTCTGCGAAGCGAGGCGGCCGGTCGCGGCACCCGTTTGGATGAAGTCCGTATGCAGCCGCGGTTCTTTTTCGGTAAACGCGAGAATGGGTTCTATATAGGTGGAGCTCAGTTTAAAAAGCTCGCGGTAATTCAAGAGTTTGTCCACGATAGGATGCGCGCCCGCCAAATCTTCGAGCGAGGCGGCATTTGTCGAACGCTGACCGGTTTTGGTAAGCCGCTCCTTACCGCCCTTAAGGTTCAGCGTCGTAAACAAGAGTTCAGCGAGCTGTTTCGGCGAGTTCAGATTGAGTGGTCCCCCAGCGAGGGCATATACTTCTTTTCTTAGTTTTTCTATTTCCGTGCCGATATTTTTTTGAAGCGCCCGCAAAACTGATCGGTCGATTAAAAAGCCGTGCCGTTCCATGACCACCAGAATCGGGATGAGCGGCATTTCAATTTTTTCAAATACTTTCGCGAGGCCCTCGGTTTCTATTTTTTCGCTAAGATAGACGTAGGCCAGGCGCAGATTTTCTTCTTCGCTCGCCTCAGCCCATTCCCGCTTCAGGAATTTCTTAAATATCGCCTCGGGCTCGTATTTTCTAAAGTCAGAATCGAGAAGCCAAAAGCCGACACCCAGATCCGCCAGAGGTTCTACGATCGTGCTCCCCCGCTCCATGGCTTGCTTCAGGCGTTCCTTAAGATGAAAACCGACTTTAATCAATTTCGGATCGAGCTCGGCGAGTGTAGGCGGAGCGCCTGCCGCGATATAAAGCGCCACGGGGCCCTTTGGAGCCGACGCGTGATTAAATAACTCGCCCTGCGCCCTGGTCCTAGAAGTCGTTTGCGACACCACTCGCGGCTTTGTGCTTGCCGTATCCGTACTCTCACCGTTCTTGACCCGCTTCACCAGACTCTCAAAACCCAGCGAGGCAAAGTATTCAGCGAGAGCATCAACATCGGGCCTTACCCTCAGATCCTCGAGGTCGGCTATCTCCGTCGGCGCGTCGTGCCGAATAGTCGCAAGCCTCTTATAAAGGAGCGCTTCGGTTTTTTTATCCGCGTAGCGCGAGGCAAATTTCGGCTCTGCATTCAAATGTTCGTAAATGCCCTCGATGGTGCCATATTTTTTTAAGAGGGCCGAGGCGGTTTTCGGCCCCGCGCCCGCGAGACCGGGAATATTGTCCGATGCATCGCCGGCAATAGCCTTATAGTCAGGCAACGCTTTGGGCGGGATGCCATAGCGCTCAAGAACCGCCGACTCGTCGTAGAGCACCGAGTCGCGGATGCCGGTTTTTAGAGCGCGCACAAAAACATGCTCATTGTCTACAAGCTGCAGCGTATCGAGATCACCCGTGAGTATCACGATCTTCAAGTCCGGCGTGCCTTTAAACCGCTCGGAGAGTGTACCCAAGAGATCGTCGGCCTCGAAGCCGGGTGCCTCAAGCGTCTTCATACCAAACTTTTGAAATACGTTGGGACTTTCTATAATCTGCGTCACAAGCTCGTCCACCGTTTTTTCCCGCTGCGCCTTATAGTTGTCGTACTCAGCTTTTCGAAACGTCGGCTCCGGACGGTCAAAACAGGCAGCAATGTATTCCGGTTTATCTTCCCGCATGAGCCGGAGCAAGATAGTCGAGAGCCCATAGAGCGCCTGGACCGGTTTTCCTTCGGGCGAGGTAAGCGGCGGGAGCGCATGAAACGAGCGGTGAATCAGCGCGTTCGCATCAATAAGATAGAGTGTTTTCATAATCGGCGCAGAGCAATACTCCGTTCACGAATACTTTTCCCGTGGGCAAAATGGAGCCACGCTGTGCGTTTCGGGAGCTCGCGGCGTGCTTTCTCCGCCCACTCAATCACAATAACGGTTTTGGGTTCCTTAAAAAGCTTCCTGAGCTCAAGAACCCCGAGTTCTTTAGGCCCCAGCCGATAGAGATCGATGTGGTAGGCTCTCTTAAAACCCGACTTCGTGAGTGGATACTCGCGCATAAGCACGAAAGTGGGGCTTATAACCGCCGCCGTAGCACCTAAGGCCCTTAGGAGCTCCTTGGTAAAAGCAGTTTTTCCCGCGCCCAGCTCCCCCACAAGACCAAGCACTACCGCCTCCTGCCGACCGCTTAATCGTGCTGCCAAGCTCCGCGCCAGTTTTTTTGTATCAGTAAGGTAGTGGCTTATCATGGGTACGAAGATCGGGTTTCGAATTTATGAGTCGCCGCACAGCCCAAAGCGCTGCAGCGCTTAAACAGGCAGCGATGATTACTCCCAAGAAGATCGCGCCCACATCTGAAACGCCGCTCGCTCCGATTACGCCATAAGAGGCTTCTTTAAAAGCACCGGGGGCTACACTCGGAAATTGATTCGCCGCGCCCGGCGTGGCAATTGGCGTAAAGAAAAAACTTTCGCCCTTGCGCGCATAACTGGACCCTTCGGGCGCGGCAGCGACGTAACTTACACGATCGACAATATCTCCCGCAGGACCCAAGAGAGAAATAACTTCATTGGATTGATTCAAGCTGATCTTTGTCTGTTTTGCCGTAAATACGCGGTATCCCCCGCCCTCAATTGAACCGCCTAGGGTCGCGGTCTTCCCGCTTTTATCTCTAAGCTTCCAGCCCGCAAGTAAGGCCGGTTCTTTTTTCTCATTCCCAATCTCGATAAACTCCCCGTCGCTGTCCTTGCCTTTGGGATTAGGCAATAGTTCGCTGATATACATAAAAAGTAACGGTACCAAGAACCCTACATGAGTCGGCCCTCCTGGGCAAACCCAAGATGCTCGTAAGCCGAACGCGTGACTACCCGGCCGCCTGGGGTGCGCTCAAGAAAGCCTATGCTCATAAGATACGGCTCGTAGACCTCCTCGACAGTGCCGCGATCTTCATTCAAAGAGGCGGCAATCGCATTCAGTCCCACTGGACCGCCGCGGAACCGCTCGACAATCGTGGAGAGCAGCTTGCGATCCACCTGCTCAAGCCCCAGGGCGTCGATCTCAAGAAATTGGAGCGCCTGTCTTGCAATCTCCTCGGTGATAGCCCCTTCGCCGCGCACCTCTGCATAGTCGCGGGCGCGCTTCAGGAGCCGGTTGGCCACGCGCGGCGTAGCGCGGCTCGCTTTGGCGAGAATGTCTACCGCCGCGGGAGCGAGCGCCACGCCTAAAAGTTTGGCCGAACGCGCGAGAATGGATTTGATGTCGGAGAGTTCATAGTAGTCGAGCTTGAAGGAACCGCCAAAGCGCGAGCGGAGCGGCCCCGAGAGCAGATTCACTCGCGTCGTCGCCGCCACGATAGTAAAGGGCGGCAGGTCAAGCGTGACGCTTCGCGCCGCCGGCCCCTTGCCGACCATGAGGTGAAGCTTGCGCGACTCCATCGCCGGGTAGAGCACCTCTTCAATGAGGTGGTTCAGACGATGCGCCTCATCGATAAAGAGGATTTCGCCCGGTTCAAGCGTCGAGAGCACGGCAGCAATGTCACCCATTTTTTCAAGTGCCGGACCGGAGGTTACTTTAAAGCCCGCCCCCATTTCGCGGGCCACAAGATGTGCTAAGGTAGTTTTCCCTAAGCCTGCTTGCCCGTAAAACAGCAGATGATCCACCGGTTCTCCCCGTCGTCGAGCAGCCTCGATAATTACCTTAAGATTGTCTTTTATCTTTTCCTGACCCACATACTCGTCCCAGCTTGACGGCCGAAGCGCTTGGTCGACTGTGGGATCGGCCAAAGAATCCTTTGTTTTCGTCACTTTATTAAGTGGGGACATGCTTATTGACAAAATCTTTTCTATATGCTAGTATTACCCGCACAAAAAGAGATAGTGGTGTTAGATCTGTGGGCGGGAATTACCTTCAGTATACGGACGGTCCAGTTTCGGCTTGACCGCTCCTCAAGGGAATTCTAACCTCTTTTAATCTTATTTTAAAAGAGATTTTTACTACCGGCCTACATCTCGTTGGGTCTATGCCCACAGATCTAAATCCACTATCTCTCGTTCATTATACGCCGCCCGCCGGTTCTTTCTGCCACCCAATCGGGCCCGTATTGTCCTCAACTTCTTCAAACGTCGTTATCCCTTGGATAATTTTCAAAATACCGTCCTCCTGCATCGTCACGATATCGTGGGTTCGTTTCGTTTCCGCCTTGATTTCCACCTCAGAGGTGTCTTTGTGGATTAAATCACGGATTTTGTCGGTGATGGGCAGGAACTCAAAGATGGCGATGCGGCCCTTGTAGCCGATCGTACCGCACTCCTCACAGCCCACGGCTTTGTATAGTTTTATATCAGGATAGTCATTCCGATCGACGCGCGTCGCCAAGTTCCCGAAAAAACTTTTAATCTCCTCTTTAATTTTTGGCGTTACCTCAGCAGGTACCTTGCAGTGTTCGCAGAGCCGGCGCACCAGCCGCTGAGCGATTACCAAAGAAAGCGCGGGGCCGATAATGGTAGGCTTGGCCCCCAAGTCCACGAGCCGCGGGATCGAACCGAACGAGTCGTTTGTGTGGAGCGTAGAAAATACCAAGTGGCCGGTAAGCGCCGCGTGCATGGCAATTTCCGCGGTTTCATAATCGCGGATTTCACCGACCAGAATCATATCCGGGTCCTGGCGCACAATGGCGCGCAGACCGTTTTCAAACGTGTAGCCCGCCTCATCATCCACCTGCGTCTGTTCGATGCCTTCAAGGCGATACTCGATCGGGTTTTCAATGGTGATGATCTTGATATCCGGGCTGTTCACGTGGAGGAGAAAGGCATAAAGCGTAGTGGTTTTTCCTGAACCGGTGGGGCCGGTGTTCAGAATCATGCCGTTAGGGCGCTTGAGTTCCGCTTCAACAAGCACAAGGTCGTCCTTTCTAAGGCCGAGATCCTTAAGTTCGAGCTTGATGGTGTCGGGATCTAAGATGCGCAGCACCACGGTCTCGCCGAATTCCGAGGGCAGGACAGAAACACGGATTTCCACCTCCTTTTTATCGACGCTGATCGTAAAACGCCCATCTTGCGCTTGGTTCCTGATATTAAGTTTCAGGCCCGAGAGCAGCTTGATGCGCGAAATAACAAAAAAATAATCTTCGTTTTTTATGACGCCCGTGACGTCGTGCAAAATGCCGTCGATGCGCACGCGGAACTTACCCGTCGTTTCGCCCGCTTCAAGGTGAATATCGGAAGCCCGCAGCGTGAGCGCGGTCGCAAGAAACAGTTCGAGGAACTCATGGGCTTCCAGTCCTTGGTCAGCCGCCTCAGCTAAGGCCTTCTGGGCTTTGGCGAGCGTTCTTACCTGCTCGCGCAAACGCGTGAGCATTTCGTCCGTGAGTGCGATCTTGCCCGTTATGTCTGTCGTGTCCTTGTGTACGAACTCAAAAAAATTCCACAGATTTTGGAGGCCGGAGAGTGAGCAGACGGAAATTTCTAGGGTATAGTGCTTAGCGTCCAGCGCCTTGAAGGATTTCTGCGTCTCGGCGTCTGATGGATCATACGCAACCACCGTTAGTTTTTGCCGATTCTTGCCGATAATGGCAAAGCGGCCCTTGCGGGCCTCCACCTCGGGAACAAGTGCGAGCGCATCTACTTCGAGAGGAATACCGGTGAGACTTAAATAGGCATACCCGAGCGTCGCAGCGCGCCGTTTGGCATCGCGCTCCTCAGCTTCGCGATTAATATTCGAAAGTTTTCTGCCCAAGGGAGCATCGAGAGCCATACTATTACATGGAGTATCGCTCTGAATTAACCAAAAATCAATCTTGCTTCGCGCCTGAATTCGTATTACCGTGTGAAGAAAGAACCCATGTCAGGACATTCTCACTGGTCGGGCATCAAGCACAAAAAGGGGGCGAAAGACGCGAAACGCGGCGCTTTATTTTCCAAGCTTTTGGCAGCAGTCGCGATCGCCGCGCGCACCGAACCCAACCCCCAGTTCAATCCCCGCCTGCGCACCGCAGTCGAAACAGCTAAAGAAGCCAACGTACCCCAGGAAAATATCGATCGCGCCCTGAAGCGGGCGAGTGAAAAAACCGACTTACTTGAGGAGTTGGTTATGGAGGCCTACGGCCCGGGCGGCATCGCCATCCTCATCGAAGCTATCACCGACAGCCGCAACCGCACCGTCTCCGAAGTAAAAAAGATCTTGAGCGACCACGAGGGCAAGTGGGCCGAGCCGGGTTCGGTGCGCTGGGCCTTTGAGGGCGGCCCACGCTACGCCGAAGGCTCCGGCGAGGCGAGCAAGCCCAGTGAGGGCTGGCGGGCAAAATTTCCGCAAGCGATATCTGCGACGGACCAGCAAAAACTAAACACGCTCCTTGAAGCGCTCGACGAACACAACGATATTCAGGACCTCTACACAAACGCAAACTAGCGATGAGCGAACAGCGAAAAGTAAAACTTATAACATATTCATCGCCTTCTCGTCGCTCTTCGCTATTCCCTCTTCGCTACTTACTATGGTAATTCTTGGCATTGATCCGGGCACGACGCGCATCGGCTTTGGCGCGCTCGAGGGCGGACGAAAGGCGACATTTCTTGACTGCGGTTTACTGAACATTACCTCAAAGAAACCCGAAGAACGTGTAGCCGAAGCCACAACGCACTTTGAAATGTTGCTTAAGAAATACCGGCCGGAGATAGTCGCGATTGAAAAACTATTTTTTGTAAACAACCAGAAAACCGGCATTAGAGTCGCGGAAATGCGCGGCGTACTTATGATGCTCGCCCACCGATCAAGCGCGATGCTCAAAGAATATGCGCCGACAGAAATTAAGAAAGCCGTCGCGGGCTTTGGCGGAGCCGATAAGGCAGCGGTCGCAAAGATGGTACGCCTTACCCTGGCCATCGAGAATATCCCGGGGCCCGACGACGTATCGGATGCGCTCGCCGTAGCCTTAACCGCCTCCTTTGACTCTGGCATTGTTCACGGCCGCTATTAATTGCGGTACTAAGAGCCATGCACAGCTCCGGGTTGCATGAAATCAAATATGCATTAAAGTATCCACGGGACGTGTGGATAGATTTACCATTCCTAAGGAGTTGACCCCGTTAGAAGTTTTTGCATTTTGACTTGGTTTCAACATAAAATTCGCGGCGGAATAAAAAACGATTTTATTCTATCCCATGTGGACTTCTAGCAGGGTTGACAGTAAAGCGTTCCTAATTATACTTTCTGGAATACAGGAAGCGCCTCGAGGCGCGGGCATACACAAAGGTCGTTTGTCGCAATACGTTTTGGCATATGGCAACTGAAACCAGTCTCGATCTCTTAAAAATCCTAGACGCTTCGGATGATGATTTTGCGGCCGCAGATGATGACCCAGACAAAGAAGACGAAGATGATGCGGCGTTGGACGGCGAGGATCTAGACGAAGAAGACGCGCTTGACGAAGAGGAGGAGAGCTAGTCAAGTGATAGAAATATGCTCGAAAAAGAACAGAGCTGGGATTCAAGTAGCCCCAGCTCTTTCTATTATATATAATGGTGTGGCGCGGTAATGTTAGTGCACCTATGAAAACAAAGTGGTCTTGGTGGCGTTGGTGGCGGAGGCAAAGCACTTCGCAAAAGCTAAAACTGGGGATCCTGGGAGCGGGCCTAGTTCTTTTTATACTGCTAAGCTTGGGCGGTATTGTTGCGCTCGCTATTATTCAGACCCTGCCGTCCGATCAGGAGATTGGCTCCCGCCAGGTCGCTCAGTCAACCAAGATCTACGACCGAACGGGCAAAATCCTCCTCTATGAAATTCACGGCGAAGAGAGGCGGACCATTGTCCCCTTTAATGAAATCCCCGACACGTTAAAACAGGCGACCATAGCACTTGAAGACCAGAGCTTCTATGCTCACCCCGCCTTCGACTGGCGAAGTATCGCGCGCGCCGTTCTTGCCGATGTGCTGCATTTTCAAAAACAACAGGGCGGCTCGACCATAACGCAGCAACTGGCCAAGAATGCCTTCCTATCAGACGAGAAAACCATCACGCGGAAAGTGAAGGAGCTTTTTCTCGCGCTGCGCCTTGAAAAAAGGTACACCAAAGACGAGATCCTGAATCTCTACTTGAATCAGATTCCCTACGGCGCAAATGCCTATGGCGTTGAGGCCGCGGCAAAAACTTTTTTCGGCAAAGACGCTAAAGACCTGACGCTCGCCGAGTCGGCGCTTATCGCCGCCCTCCCCCAGGCGCCGAGCTACTACTCGCCTTGGGGGGTTCATGTTGACGAGCTTACGGGGCGCAAAGACTACGCCCTCGAACAAATGGCTAAGCTGGGCGACATCACTGATGCCGAGAAAAAAGCGGCACAGGCCGAAAAACTCAGTTTTCAGCCGCAGGCTTCGGGCATAAAGGCGCCGCATTTCGTGATGGCGGTGCAGGACTACCTTATTAAAAAATACGGCAACGACGCGCTTGAGTCGGGAGGGCTTAACGTAATTACAACGGTTGATATGCGTCTTCAGGAGATCGCCGAGAAGGCGGTAGCCGAGGGCGCGGCTCGCAACTGGGAGCTCTATAAAGGCAAAAATGCCGCGCTCTTCGCCGAAGACCCCAAGACCGGACAAGTCCTCGCTATGGTGGGCTCAAAAGACTACTTCAATACCGAAGACGAGGGTAATTTTAACGTGGCCACGCAAGGGTTGCGGCAACCCGGTTCTTCCTTCAAGCCGCTCGCCTACGTAACCGCGTTTAAAAAAGGATATACGCCGGACACCATACTCTTCGATCTCCAAACAGAATTTGATACCACAGGCATCCCCGAACAAAGCTATCAGCCGAATAATTTTGACAATCTCTTCCGCGGCCCGATTTCTTTGAGGAACGCCCTAGCTCAATCAGTGAACATTCCGGCAGTGAAAATTATGTACTTAGCTGGCATTGATAACGTGCTCAAAACCGCCAAAGACTTTGGCATAACCACGCTTACCGAACGCAGTCGTTACGGCCTCTCCTTAGTCTTGGGAGGCGGCGAAGTAAAGCTCTCCGAGATGGTCGGCGCCTACTCAGTATTCGCGAACGAAGGCATCCACCACGATCAGACACTCGTCCTCAGCGTTCAAGATGCGGGCGGCAAAGTCCTCGAACAGTTTGAGGATAAGGCGGACAAGGTTATCGAGCCGCAATACACGCGCCTCATAAGCGACATCCTCTCCGATATCCAGGCGCGGGCACCGCTCTATGCCGGCAGCCTCGATCTTACCGTCTTTCCAAATCGCGACGTAGCCCTTAAGACTGGCACAACTAACAACTATGTGGACGCTTGGTCCATTGGCTATACGCCCTCGCTCGTAGCCGGCGTCTGGGCGGGCAATAATCATCGTGAACCATTACAACGCAAAGGCGGTAGCGTGCTTGCTGCCGTGCCAATATGGAGCGCCTTCATGAAAGCCGCTCTTACTGAATATCCTGAGGAAGTATTCACTAAACCCGACCCTATGCCCGAAGACAAACCGATTCTTAGGAGCGATTATACCGCGGGCAATCAGCTGCATACAATTCTCTACTACGTGAACAAAAACGATCCTGCCGGCCCCCCGCCCGCAAATCCAGAAGGCGATCCTCAGTTCGATAACTGGGAGTCGGCAGTCCAAAAATGGGGACGAGCCACTATCCCAAACTTTGACTCCCTCTTCAACCAAGCAGGCAGCAGCGTTGGCGGCGCCTTCCCCAGCTCGGGGAACATACCCTCGGGTACTCAAATAAATATTTCTTCTCCCCAGCAGGGCGCCTTCATTCAAAATCCGTTCTCGCTTAACTTCGACGCGCAAAACGATGGCGGGTTACAGACGATCGAAATATACTGGAACGAAAATTTGGTAGAAAGAATTCAGGTAAGTGGCAATAGTTATTCGTACGTAAAAGCCCTTACCGTGCCCTCGGTAAATTCGCAAAATCTATTGCGTATCAAAGTGGTAGCCCAAAACGGGAGCGAGAAAACTGCCCAGGTAATTGTGTATAAATAGTTGCTAGTGATTAGTAGTTAGCAAATAGTGGGGAACTCTACTAACAAATAACCAGTTTCCGATAACATGCTAACTGAAGCACAAGAAAAGTATTTAGCCAAAGTGTCCGAAACAGAAGTAACTACTATTAGGCCCT
>JBGOTK010000005.1:0-17696 GCA_041476445.1 Minisyncoccia bacterium
ATGCGGTCCTGGTTCGTGATCATGTACTGCGAGGCATAGCCGCGGTCGAACTGCATACCCTCCACAACCTCAAACGAGTTGCCAATGGTGTTCGAGTCCTCGATGGTAACCACACCCTCGCGGCCGATCTTCTCCATTACGCTCGCGATAAGTTTGCCAATCTCTGGGTCTTTGGCCGAGAGGGTCGCGACCTCCTGGATTTTCTTCGTGTCATTAATATCCTCCTTTTGCGCCTCGAGTGATTTTATAATACTCTCTGCATCTCTTTTCATCTCTTCGGCGAGCTGAATTACATTGAAACCCTTCTCTTTAATCAGCTTCTCGCCTTCGTCTATCATGGCTTGCGCCAGGACGACCGAGGTCGTAGTGCCGTCGCCTACGTTGTCATTCGTCTTGTCCGCCGCCTGCTTGATAAACTCGGCGCCTAGATTTTCATACTTGTCTTCAAGTTCAATTTCTTTGGCCACCGTTACGCCGTCGAAGGTAACCTGCGGCGCACCGTAGCCTTTTTCGATTACCACAGCACGACCGCGGGGACCGAGCGTCATCTTTACCGCTTCGGCAAGCTTGTCGATACCGACTTTGAGCGCTTTGCGCGCCTCATCATTAAATAAAATTTGTTTAGCCATATTATTCGAGTATTGCGAGAATGTCGTCTTCGTCCCCTACCAAGTACTTCTTGCTGTCAAACTCTACTTCATCGGGTCCGTACTTTTTGAAAAGGACTCTGTCGCCGACCTTTACCGACATGGGAGTGCGTTCTCCTTTTTCACTGATCTTCCCCATACCTACTGCTATTACCTTACCGACCATCGGCTTTTCTTTGTCCGCTGTGTCGGGGATCACGATGCCCGATTTCGTGACCTTTTCCGCCTCTTCGGGCTCAATAAATAAATGATTGGATAACGGTTTGAAATTCATCTGTGTGTTTCTATATTAGCACTCACGACTTAAGAGTGCCAATATCAAATTTAGGCTAAGCCTTGCCTACTGTCAAGGCTTAAGTTCGTATGATAAAGCAGATGGGCGCCATAGGCGCCCAATTCTTCTGCTGTTTTGCTTCAGGCACTCCGCGTAGCGGAGCCCATCAGCGCCACAGACCCTCACCTCCTTTCGGTGAGAAGCGTTTTAGCTTCCGGCCCCCTGACAGTTACGTCAGAGTCCTTCAGCGCAAACCTTTAATTTTCTTGAAAGTGAAAACTATGCCGCAGGAGCGGGAGCAGACGTAGCCCTTCTACGAGGGGTGCGTCCAGCGACTCGGTCGTCGTGTCGACGCAGATTCTTGAACAGGACCACATCGGGACCTTCCCGGTCGGTGAGGTAGAAGCTCTTGCCTTCATCTTCAGGCACTTCGGTGTCAACCACCATCACTCGCTTGCGGTCGGGGGCCCATCTGATCGCGAGACCCTGCTGCAGATTGTGCTCGCGCTCGGTCTGGAGTGCCGTTTCGAGCTTTTCGATCCTTCTGATTGAGTGATCGAGCTCAGACTGCATCTCTCGCCGAACTTCTGTCTCTACTGCCGCACGCAAGACAGCGCGCTCTTCAGCCGGTACAGCCAGCTGCTTACGAGTAGCTGCGAGATCACCACGAACCTGTTCGAGCTCCGTATCTCGCTCAACGATTTCGCGCTTGCCTCGGCTCGCCCGCACAAGGCCAGACACGACCAGGACGATAGCAACCACGAACAAGAGCCCGAAAATCAGAGCCAACGACACAGGAACAGACAAGCGCTCGCTGAACTCTCGGAGTCTCGACTCGAGCGTGGCCTTCTTCGCCTTGGTGTTCTCATAGGCCGTCTGGGCAGTCGCAGCATCTCGCCGTACCTCAGCGAGCTTATTATCGCGAGAGCTCAACTCGCCCAAGAGGCTGACGCGCTCTAGAACAAGCGCGTCCTTCTCTCTCGCAAGCGTGGCCTTCTCTTGCTTGAGAGTAGCGTGCGCTGTTTGAAGATCCCCAGCCGTGCGACGTTCAGCCCCGAGCTCACGCTCACGTACAGTCAGGTTGTGAGCCATGACCCAGGCGCGGCTCTCAGAAGCTCGGACTCGCTCCTCTGACGCACTCAGGGCGCTCGCGAGCCGCTGGTTCTCTGCCGCAAGCGCCACTCTTAGCTGCTCCGAGCGTTCCAGCGCCGCGGAAAGACAGATCCGGTCTCGATTCTGCAGCGGAACACTGTTCAGCCAGGCTTGGAAGCCAGGCCAATTGGTGTCGCAGATGCCCACGTTCAGGCGCATCTGAGCGCTCACTGGCCGAACTATGGCCAAGAGCGCCACAAGTGTAGCAACGAGTGCCGTCGTTCGTTTCATGCCTAGCTCCTCTCGCTCGGTTAGTGGAAGTACGCTTCTAGCTGTTTCCGAAATACAACCTCTCACCTCCCATCCTTAGTTAAGTTGTCAAAAGTCAAAACCGCTTATGGGTCTTCCACGAAGCGGCTCTCCTATATTAATACGTCTTAAAAGACAACAATGCAACAGCTTTGCAATAGCCTCAGAAATTTCCAAGTACGTAAAAAAAGACTACTCACCCTTTCTCTCCCTTTCCAGCTCTTCCCTGAGTCTTCTCGCTAGTTCTTTCCTCTCCTCTTCATCAAGATCTCCCCCATCGCGTCGTATATTACCACGATCAGGAGCTCCTTCTTTTCCTGGTGGTAATTCAGGTTTAAATGTTTCCCGTCCAAACATAATAGAGATGCGTGAATTGATCGTAGTCTAATCCTAACATAGCCACGCTTGACTCCTGTGGACGCTCAATACCAGCAAAACGAAATTAGCTCATTGTGTTGCAATGAGCTAATGCATCGCATTTACTTCTTTTAAACAAATCGGGACATCGTTACTTCTTACCCTCAGCGATCAAAGCGGCAATACTAGCGGGTGCTTCTTCATAATGATCAAATTCCATCGTAAAGCTGCCTCTCCCCTGGGACATGGAACGCAATTTGGTTGCATAGCCAAACATTTCGGCCAGCGGAATTTTTGCGTCGATGACTTTCACGCTCGCGCGGTCGTTCATGGCGTCTATCTTGCCTCGTTTCGCGGAGATGTCGCCCGTGGCGTCGCCCAAGAAGTAGGCGGGCACGATGACCTGCACTTTCATGATGGGCTCGAGAATCACTGGTTTCGCGCGGCGCACTGCTTCCTGAAGCGCCATGGAACCCGCAATTTTGAAGGCTGCTTCGGACGAGTCTACATCGTGGTAGGAACCGTCATAGAGCGTGACCTCAAGATCCACGATCCTAAAACCGGCAATCACACCCTTATCGAGCGCCTCTTTTACGCCTTTTTCAGCCGCCGGAATAAATTCGTTGGGAATTGAACCGCCTTTGATCGCGTTAATAAACTCAAAGCCTGAGCTCCGCTCACGCGGCTTCACGCGCAGCCAGACATGGCCATACTGTCCGCGGCCGCCAGACTGGCGGATATACTTACCTTCCGCCTCTGCCTCGCCTTTGATTGTTTCTTTGTAAGACACCTGCGGCCGGCCAACGTTTGCCACCACGGTAAACTCTCGCTTCATCCGCTCGACAAGAACTTCGAGATGTAGTTCACCCATGCCGGCAATAAGTGTCTCCCCCGTATCCGGATCACCGGAGACGCGGAAGGTCGGGTCCTCTTCGGCCAGACGACGGAGCGCCACACCCATTTTTTCCTGGTCAGCTTTAGTCTTCGGTTCAATACGCACTGAGATAACTGGTTCAGGGAAGGTAATCCTCTCGAGTATGATCGGGTGTTCGGGATCACAGAGCGTATCCCCCGTCGTGGTGTTTTTCATGCCCACAAGCGCGGCGATCTCACCGGCAAATACTTCTTCCACCTCTTCGCGGTCGTTGGCGTGCAGGCGCACGATGCGGCCCACGCGTTCGGATTCGTTCTTGGTCGAGTTCAAAATATAGCTACCACGCTTTAGCGTCCCCGCGTACACGCGGAAAAAAGTAAGGGCGCCCACATACGGGTCCGAGGCAATCTTAAAGGCCAGGGCGGTGAAGGGCTCGCTGTCGAGCGGCTTGCGCTCAATAGATTCGCCACCCTCAAGTTCCGTGCCTTTAGTCGGAGGCAAATCAGCCGGCGACGGCAAATAATCCGCCACCGCATCAAGCATGAACTGCACGCCCTTGTTTTTTAAGGCTGAGCCGCAGAGCACCGGAATAATCGTATTTGCAATGGTGCCTTTGCGGAGCACGCGCTTTAAGTCGGCAAGTTCAGGAGTTTTGCCTTCTAAGTACATGGCCATCAAGGCATCGTCGTTCTCGACGATTTTTTCGATGAGTTCGGCGTGACGTTTTGTTGCTTCGGCCTTAAGCGCCTCGGGAATTTCACTTTCAATCATGCGCTCGCCATGCTCGCCCTCGAACTCGTAGGCTTTCATCTTTAAGAGGTCGATCATCCCCTTAAAATCGGCTTCGGAGCCGATAGGCAGCTGGATCGCTACGGCGTTCGAATTCAGTCGCTCTCTTATGGAACTAAAACTTTTCTCAAAGTCCGCGCCCGTGCGGTCGAGTTTGTTGATAAAACAGATGCGTGGCACTTTGTAGTCGTCCGCATAGTGCCAGTTGGTTTCTGACTGCGGCTCCACGCCGGCTACGCCGTCGAACACGACAACCGCGCCGTCAAGCACTCGAAGCGAACGCTTCACCTCAACGGTAAAGTCGATGTGGCCAGGGGTATCGATGAGATTGATGCGATGCTCCGCCTCTTTCGCGCCTTGCTCGTAGGTCGGGATCCAAAAACAGGTCGTGGCTGCCGCGGTAATGGTAATGCCGCGCTCGCGCTCCTGCTCCATCCAGTCCATCACCGTGTCACCTTCATGCACTTCGCCGATCTTATGCGACACGCCGGTATAAAAAAGCACGCGTTCAGAAACGGTGGTCTTGCCGGCATCGATATGCGCAATAATACCGATGTCGCGAGTTTTTTCGATTGGATAACTTCGGGGCATAAAAAATTACTGTGTAAAATTAGAAAACACGCTAAGAGCACACCAGCGAGTAAGGAGAGGGCCCATACAGATTAGCGGGCAAAGTGGGCAAAGGCGCGGTTCGCCTCCGCCATGCGGTGCATATCAAGCTTCTTTTTCATCGCCCCGCCCTCGTTTTTGTAGGCGAGCAGAAATTCTTCGGCTAATTTCGTAGCCATGTCCTTGCCTTTCTTTTTACGAGCAGCATCGATGAGCCAGCGGGCGGAAAGCATAAAACGACGGGCTGGGCGTACCTCGCGCGGCACCTGGTAGTTCGCACCGCCCACGCGGCGAGACGTTACCTCCACAAGCGGCGAAACATTTTCGAGCGCCTTTTCGAATACATCAACGGGGTTTAGTTTTGACTCCTCTTTCACTTTTTCGAGGGCGCCATAGACCACTTTTTCAGCTGTGCTCTTTTTGCCATCCACCATTACATAGTTAATGAAGCGAGTGAGCGTTACATTCGAGTAAACGATATCGGCCGTATGATATTTTTTAAAAACTTGTTTTTTTCTCATTTTGGATAGTGCTTAGTAGTCAGTAATTTTGAATTAGATTTCAGTGCGCGACGAGCTACTAATTACTATTTCTCCTTGGGTCTTTTCGCGCCATATTTGGAACGCTGTTGCCTTCTGCCTTCAACGCCTGTCGTATCGAGCATACCGCGGACGATGTGATAGCGCACGCCCGGCAAGTCCTTTACCCGGCCGCCGCGGAGTACTACTACCGAGTGTTCCTGAAGGGTATGACCCTCGCCCGGAATATACGCAGTGACCTCCATGCCGTTTGTGAGCCGTACACGAGCAACTTTGCGAAGCGCTGAGTTCGGTTTCTTTGGTGTCGTGGTAAATACTTTGATGCACACTCCCCGTTTGAAGGGCGAGTTCGAATCTACCGGTCGATTTTTGAGCGTATTAAAATAACGTCCCAGGGCGGGCGATTTTGATTTGAAGCTTTTCGGCTTCCGGGCGTGTTTTAACAGCTGTCCAATCGTGGGCATAAAACAGATATGAATATTACTAATGAATTGGGAAAAAGTCAAATAAAGCCTTGATTTACTGGGGTTAAATACAGTTGCCGTGCTATCATAACGCGTATATGAAGGGTCAAACTGGCGGGAGTGCGTCCTGGGACGTCGTGATTATTGGCGGCGGACCGGCGGGTATGATGGCCGCCGGGCGGGCGGCGGAGCTGGGTGCCAAAGTGCTTCTCGTCGAGAAAAACGAATCGCTCGGCAAAAAACTTCTCATCACTGGCGGCGGACGGTGCAACGTGACGAATGCTGAGTTCGATACGCACAAGTTCCTCGCTAAATTTAAAAAGAATGATAAGTTTCTCTTCTCCCCTTTCTCCGAGTTCGGCGTTAAAGAAACACTGGATTTTTTCCACTCGAAAAATATGCCAACCAAGGTGGAGGCGGAGCTACGTGCGTTCCCGGTGAGCAACAAAGCGCTCTCGGTTTGGGAGACACTTGTAAACTATATGAAAAAAGGCGGCGTAACTATCTACTGCAACTCACCCGTAACCGGCTTCGTTAAAAACGGTGGCGTCATAACTGCCGTACGCCTCAAAAACGGCCAAGAAATTCGGGCCAAATCTTTCGTACTCGCAACCGGCGGCAAATCACGCCCAGAGACCGGTTCAACCGGCGAAGGTTTCAGTTGGCTAAAAAGTCTGGGACACACTGTTATAGAACCAAACGCCGCCCTTGTGCCCATTGCCACAAATGATCCTTGGGTAAAACGCCTGCAGGGCGTGAGCCTTAAAGAAGTAAAGCTCACCGCGTTCCAAAATGGTGTAAAACAGGATGCTAAAAAGGGGAAAATACTTTTTACGCACTTTGGTCTAAGCGGTCCCCTCGTGCTCAACATGAGCCGAGATATCGGTGAACTTTTAAAATACGGAGAGGTTACGCTCTCTATCGATCTCTTCCCCTCGCTTGACCCTGGAGCCCTTGATAGAAAACTAAGAGAACTGCTCACTAAAAACAGCAACAAACAGTTTAAAAATATTTTGAGTGGACTAGCGCCTGCCGCGATGGCACCGGTCCTCATCGAACTTTCTGGAGTGCGCCCTGATACATTTAATCACAGCCTAACCCGCGCAGAACGTGAACAATTCATAAAGCTTTTAAAAAACATCCCGATGTACGTAGCGGGTCTGCTTGGCGTGAATAAAGCGGTCGTCACCTCGGGAGGCGTAGCTCTGCCTGAAGTGGACTTCAAAACCATGCGCTCGAGGAGAATACACAATCTCTTTCTCGTAGGCGACGTATTAAACATCGACCGCCCTTCGGGCGGCTACAGTCTTCAGCTCTGCTGGACCACGGGTTACGTTGCAGGAACGAATGTAGTGAACTAATGAGAAGCTTTGCTTTATTTTACGTTTGAAATCCGGGCTTCTATTTTATTGATTAAATCTTTTGGACCAGTGTATTCAACTACGTCGGCTTCATGAGTTATATAACGCAGAGAAGTAGGCGCCTCCTTCCCCTGTTCATAAAAACAAAGTATCGGCTTCTGGCTTGCGGAAGCCCAACCTAACTCTATCCCCTGCCCAGTAGACGCATATGATACTTCAGCGATAATCACGTCGCTTTTTTCTATGAGGTCTTTTGTCCGCACCTCTTTATTATCTTCATGTGGCAAAATAATCTCATGTTCTTTATTTAGAGAAGAGGCACGTAAAGGCAAATACAATTTATTTTTGTAATCAAACATACTACGTGAATGACTTACGAATATTTTCATACGATGGGTTGTGCTTCTGATTTTCGCCCTAACCCCTCAACCACCTGTGCATTGGGTAAACTTGCCAATACTTTTCCTGGGAGAGCTAATTTCGACTTCCGAAAACCGCTGCCGATAATCACATAATTAGATGCCGCAACTGCCGCGTCAATTAAAATCGGCCAACTTACGGGCAACCCAATCGGCGTAATTGCGCCGTACTCCATGCCAGGTAGTAGAAGTTCGATTGAGCGTTTCTTCTGCATGATCGAACTTTCACTACCTGGCATGCCCGACTCGCGCACCGCATCCTCCATTTTCGCGAATGATGCTTTCTTTGCGCCCGTCACCTCGCGTACCTTTCCATTTACATCTATGCGCGTAGTCGCTAAAACGATGCAGGCAATATACTTTCTCTCCTCGCCAAACTTTCCCTCGATAATCACGCAGTTCGCCGCAAGCTCCGGTCCGATTTGATACTTCTCACAAAACGAAGCGGTGTCAGATACTGTTGCATCAATTTCCGTTACCCCAATTTGATCAGCGCCTTCTAAAGTCTCAATTGCTTTCGCAACTGGCGATGCCACCAAATCCAAATGCTCTTCTACTGGCAGGAATTCTAATGTGCCGAGTTTAGCCATTATTAAAACTTTTCCATATTAATAGTATCTGCAGTCTCGAAGAAATTTTTGATTAAGGAATGATTTTTCCCAAGTTCGATTTCAGCTATAAATTTTTTGACGCCGGCTTCAAAATCGTCTCGCAATTTAGGAACGAATATTTCCCACTTTTCATAGGTTCCCTCCTTAAGAAATCTAATTCCCCAATCAATTTCAGTAACAGAGTTTGCAATAGAAAGTACGGCAGAACCACTTGAAGGACTGCCGGTAATGTGAGCGAAAATAAGTCCCTGGCTTGCAGTAGATGTATCAGTTAACAGAGAGGGGTTGTTGTTGATTTTATATAAAGTAAACCATCTTTTTTTAGGAAGAAATTCATGTGTTAAACCACATCTCAATTCGTAGTAAATTTCGTTACCATGTTGACTTATTAACTGTCTATAATCATCTCCTAAATAAGAGAGAAATTCGTTAAATCTAAAGTAGTTTTTGGTCCTTTCTTCGGTTCCTCTTTCGTAATATCCAACAAGAAATGCACCCAAAGTTTCTATATAGTTAAATAAAGCCATGGCTACCAAAAATTGTGCGTCTAAAGCAGTTTTACAATCGTTATACATCCAACTTGTAAACTCTTTAAAATCTTTTATCTGTTTTTCTTGCCGTTCCGTCATGGTCTTTATAGAAGCGGTATCGACACAAAGAACGATGACCCCTCGCCTGGTCCCTTGCTTTCGGCCCAGACATCCCCGCCGTGGGCGGTTACGATTTGCTTCGCAATATAAAGCCCTAAACCCGTGCCTTGGATTGTTTTCTTAACCGAGGCATCGCGCGTGAACTGGGTAAACAAGCTGTGAATTAGTTCTTGCGACATACCCATGCCTGAGTCTTTCACTTCGACAACGGCTAATTTCTGCATCCCTTCACCCTTTTCGCTTTTCACTTTTCGCTCTTCGCTTTTCAACTCCACGCGCACTATGCCCTTCTCCGTATACTTCACGGCATTATCCACAAAGTTCTGAATCACCTGCCTGAACTTCTGCGCATCCGCCTTCACCTTGGCGCTCCCAAGCGAGGAGACAAAATTGAGCTCGAGGTTTTTCTTCTTCGCGAGCTGCTGAAACTCGTCTGCAACACTTTCCACCATCGGTTTCAGATCTACTTCTTCAAACGCATACTCCACCCTCCCCTCCTCAATCTTTCTAAGATCGAGCAAGTTATTCACGAGCGCGATCAAACGATCCGCCGAATCTTTGATCTTAATCGACACCTCCTTGATCTTCTCCGGCGGCGGACCATATGACCCGTCGGCAATCAGCCCCGCATACCCTTTCACCACTGCCATCGGCGCCTTCACCTGATGCGAAGCAAACGACAAAAATTCTGACTTAATTCGATCAAGATCCTTCAGTTTTTCGTTCGCTGCCTGGAGTTCCTTCGTCAGTACCTCAAGTTTTTCTCTTTGCTCCACCTCCCGCCGCACACTCTGAATGAGAAGCATGCTAAAGGACAAGACCAAAATAAACACACCGGTCCGGAAAATAATCAGTTGAGTATCTTGCGTAACAACAACTTCTATCAACGTAACGATAGTAAGAAAGAAAGCAACGATCTCAGTAGTCACGATTTTTGCGTTAAAGAGATGATGCCGGGCAATGGCATAGAAAGTAAGACCTACAAGAGGCAAAATAAAAGCGGCACCGAGTGGTATAAACCGTACAATTTCAAAAAATACGGGCAGGGCAATATTGAAAACAATAATGAGCGAAAAAGTAAGAATAGTGCCCCAAAGTACGAACTTATACTGAGTCCGCTGAATGCCCTCAGCTTTGCGGGTTTTTATAACAAGTAGTGTAATGCCCGAAAGAATAAGGGAAAAAACCAGTATGATAAAAAGTAAAATTCCCGGACCTGGTTGTACTACGGACACGTTACCCGCTTGTGAAAATTGGCTGAGCTGCTGGAACGTAAGCGGTGTTAATGTAAGTATCGAGATCAAAATAACTATCGGTATCAGAAAGCGTTTGTAGTATTTTGAAAACTTTTTCTCTCCCGCTGGAAATACATAGCAAAGCTGAAAAAAGGAAAAAGCATGCCAGCATCCTAAAAATATAAGAACCCGAAGGAGCCAAAGCGCCAAATCAGGTGAGTTAACCTGATAATTTAGGTAATTTACGATTCCCCAGACAATAGTTATGAAAGAGAAAAGTAAAAATGTCTTATTAGTGATACTCTTTCGATTGCTTGAAAAAATAAGGAATCCTAAAATACCTATGGCAGCCACAGTTATTCCTACGGAGAGCAAATCGAGATTTGAAAATACGTTTAAATCGATATTCAAACCTAAGTCACTAAGATTCCACATACAAATTAGCCGTTCTTAATAAAATGCTCGAGCGCGAAGCGCGGTGAACGGGCACTCGGCGCTCCGTCTTTGCCAATACGAAATATCATGGCAATCGTTTCCTCGCGTATACCAAATACCTGCTTTAGCTTCTCGTGCGCCTCCTTAAGCATACCAATCTCTGCTTCTGTAAATCCTTTGGGCTTGCCTGCTAAAATATTGAAGGTAAGGAAGCTGCCACCTACAAGCGGCTGGAAACTTAATCCCATTTCGGTCGCGTGGAGCCAAATACGCTCCACTACTCGACCTGCGCGTACGAAGTGTTCTGGCGTAGCTTGGGGAATAAGAATTGCTCCCATAGCAGCCGACTGCATAAACACTTTGGCATTTTCACTGGCCACAAAGTTTGCCGCTCCGATAAGTTTATTGAGCATATTGACTAGTCCCCAACGCCGAAATAATTTAAACCCCATAAGTTGAGGCGGTAAAAGTTCGAGTGTGGGAACATAAAATCCGTCGGGATGTTCTTTGCTTTCCGCCTCATTCCAACGCACATGACTAAAAAAAAAGTCATGAATATTCTTATTCTGCAGCACTAGCTTGTCGTTTACACTCACCGCCTGCGCAACAGTTTTCTTCACAGACTCATCGGTAACTAACTTCAATATTTCCGAGGTAGTAGTTACTGATTGCAACATACGTATCTCCTCATCAGACAACGGTTTGGCCTCGTAAGGCTTCCGATTAGTCGCCCGCCGAGAAATAATGGGGAATAAAGTTTCTTCTGCGGGCGCAGTCGGATCAAGCTCGACAAGAGCAACGAGATCCGGTTTTGAAGCGTCCGGAAAGAGACCAATCTTCGGTTCGAGACCCAGAGTATGGGCAGCTATTGTAATATTTTCTAGGGCAGCCCCATGAGCAATATAGGAACCGCGTTGCTCAAAATTATACAGAGATTGATCTGAAGCCGGATCATTCCACAGTTCGATCTTTTTATTATCAATGCGAAATCGCCAGGGCTGACTATTTTCTCCCGAAGGCGCCAGTATCGCCGCCTCAAGCATTGTGCGAATAGCGGGATCCATCGGAATTATAGATTAAATACTTTCTTAAAGGCTTGAGCAGTTTTGAAACGTTTCTTCTTTTCGTGTGGCAGATTATAAGCAGGGATCAGCTTTTCATCGAGCGAGATGAGGGCCCGATTCTTCTCTAACGACTCGCCGCACAAAATTTTCCGCACACAATAAGCTACCGCCGAACCATTTAAGAGTGCTGCTCCGCCGAGTTGCGGCCACGAGACAATAGTCTTGCCCATTTGAAGAAGCGACTGCTGCATACGTTCCGTTACGTTCGCGGGACCAATATGCTTGGTGATAGTTTTGCCGATACCGAACTTGTCCAGATTCTTTAGACTCTCATAGCTCACCTTCCCCATTCGCCCATGGAAAAACGGCATCTTGGAATTCAAATCATAGCGTTCGATATCGACGACTGCGTTATCGCCGTTATCAGCAGCCATCACCACGGCGATTTTATGCCGTTTGGCCTGTTCGCGGATTAAATATTTCACCGCCAAATTATCAAGTTCATCGATTACGATATCGAGCCCGGCAAAAAAATTCTTGATATTTTTAGGACTCAATCCTTCGCTAAAAATCTCCACCTTTGCATAAGGGTTAATTTCGTAGATCTGCCTAGCAGTTACTTCCACCTTTGGCGAGCCAAGATTTTGGACTCCGGCGCGGACACGATTGATGTTTGAAAGCGCTAAACGATCATGGTCGGCGAGCTTGATATGTCGTCCTCCGCCCTGAAGCACAATAGCAAGAGCCACGCTATTGCCAACACTTAGTCCTCCAATACCGATCGTTGCCTCATAAAACTTTTTTTGCTCTTCAGCATTTATAAGATTTCGATTGCGTGCGGTACGCACTAATTGGAATTCCGCGTCAGGCAAAACATGCACTAAAGACGAGAGCCACGGATAGTATACCCACCGTCCACGTTTAGCGCTTGGGCCGCGAGCATCAAGTGATTTTTTATATGCCTCGAATTCATCTTTGAAACCGGGCGCATACACGCGCGACGGATTCTTTACTTGAAACAGCTCTAATTCCTGCTCGCTATAATCATCCAGCACGTGCTGGACTTTTCTTGGACGCAATAAAGCACGCAGAGCGACTTCATCCTTCCGCTCCCCCAAATTAAAAATGACCGGCCGCGACATAACGCCAATGCTTCGTAAACTTGAACTGAGCGTTCGGGAAAGTGTGGCCATGCTTTGAGTATACTATTCTTTCTTCACCCATTTCTGCTTAGCGCCCGGTCTGAAATGTGTAGGGTGTTCGTAGTCCCAAAGCGTTATGCGCGGATGTACTTTGTGAGACATGAGTGCTGAATTATTGCGGTGTTCGGCATTGAACTTGACCAAACTTTCCTGAATGAGATTACCTACCTGTTCCCTAAGCACCTCTGTAGCTTCCACTCCCGGTCGCAGCTCGACATTAATTTCAAGATATTCATTATGCTGCTTATCCGCCCGGGTAGACATAGTAAATTTGCCAGTGATATTTTTACCAAGGCGTGCATGGTGCGTTGCATGTCTTATGTGTTCAGGATAAATTATGGCGCCATAAAGCTTGGTCGACATGTCGGAGCGCTCATAAATATAGACGAAAGGAAGTTCAAGGATCGTATGTTCGAGCTTTAATCCTTTCATTTTTTTTTGGATATCGATCCCGTGCATCGAAAAAGTCTCATTAAGCTCGTCGAAACTCATCACCCCTCCATGATCACCTATGGCGTAACGAACCAAGGGCAGGGCATTTTCTCCCGTGAGTAAAATTTCTTCTCCGTCGGCTTCAAAGCTGGTAAATGCCGGATGGAATTGGGCGAGCGTCGGCAAACGCCCGGCATTATGAAATAATTCTTTGTATACTGCCGGCTTTTCTAAAACGAGACGGCGCGCAACAATAGCCAGCGGTGTTTCTTCCGCCATTGTGCCAATGTCCGCACTGCCATAGATATTCATTGTGCCTAAATAGGGGTTCCGAATATGTGCTGTGCGGATCATATGGTCACGGAACTCCTCAGAAAACCCCTCGGCCGCGAATACGATGCGCAGATCAAACTTTTTCCAATTAATCCCATTCTTGGGCGCTTCATCGATAATATCTTTAAGAAACGGCGGGTAACCACATAGGATGACATGATCAAAATGCGGCCCGATATTCTTAAGCCCTTCAAAAATCTCTTTCTTGTTCGGCCCCGGAGTAAATAACGAAATCGGATAATTGAACTCCTCGGCAATAGTACGAAATGCTTGATAGGTAATGAGTCCCCCAATCCACGCGCCCATACCAAAACAAACTATGATAAGCGTCGATTCGTTTTTATGATACGGCTCATAGTCTAAAAACAATTTATGGAGCGCGGCTGACTGCCGTTCAATCGTATGCGTACGCGGAAAATAAGACGGTTTACCCGTAGAACCCGAAGTCACGGTAAATACCTGACCGCGACGTACCGTGCCATCCCAGAGCAGCTTTTCCATAGGATAGGCACGGAGATAATTTTCTTTGGTCATCCATGGCAGTGATTGAAAATCTTTAAATGTTTTAATTTTTTCGGGTCGAACTTTATTTTTGTGCAGAAAATCACGATAGGCAGGCACGCGCGCTGCAGCAGTATGAAAAAGCGCCAGAGATCGTTCTTCACGCTCGCGCATCCAAAACACACTTTTGCGAATTGAGAAAGTGGGCTGCTTTTGGTTTATATCAAAACGAGGAGTAATAGCACTCATGAAACGAATGTAGTTTCATCGACTTAAGAAAATAAATCTATTTCGGCACCAGAGGTAAACCTAGTAACTCGGCTACTTTTGATCCCAGCGTCTCAATATCTTTAGTCTTATCGAAAAATGCCTCTACGCCAAGCTGTTTCGCCATCTCCGCGCCGCCTTTAAAAACTTCGGGCCATGGATCGGCCTGACTGGTAAGAAAGGCGAGCTTAGTATCCCGGAGTCCCGGCGTACTTTTAAAATCGAGCACCGCTTGCGTACCCGTTATGCCGGGCATGTTGATGTCCATCAATACCAAATCGGGTTTTAACGTCCGTGCCTTTTCATAGCTCTCAGCAGCACTTACCGCGTTTTCAACGACAAAACCAACTGCCTTGAGACGCGTGCCCGCGATTTCCAGCTGGTCAGGATCATCATCCACTACAAGGATAAGCGGAGGGGTGTGCATTTATTTACTGCGTAAGTATACCTAAAAACCACCTTCCGCGCACCTACCACTAGGGAAACTACTTCTTCGACAGATGCTCAGCCAGGATCTGCGGTAACCTATCCATGTCGGCTGCTTTGTCGATAAAGCCTAAAGCACCCAGTTCTTTGGCGAAAATATGCTTATCTGCCGCCACACCAGGCCATGGGTTGTCCATATTGCTAATGAGCAGAATCCCGATGTCTTTGGTATTCGGATCAGTATGAAAGTCGAGGATAGCCTGCGTGCCGTTTGTGTCCGGCATATTGATGTCCAAAAGGATGAGATCGGGCTTCTGCGCTGCCGCTTTGCGATGTCCCTCGGTCGCGCTCGCGGCCGTTTCGCACAAAAAACCGGCACCCATAAGTTTCTTGCCTATAATCTCTCGAAATGCCTCATCGTCATCCACCACTAAAATAAGCTGCTGTTGCATAGGGTATAGGGGTTAGGGTTTAGCCAATAGTAAAAATCTCGGAGGGCTCTAAGAAGTATCTATTCGTAATTCCTGCCTGCCTGCCGGCAGGCGTGAAGATTCATATTTCGTAAGTATCTCTAGAAGAGATCAATAATACGATTTAGTGTCACGTCGAGATCGTCGCTTTTACGGATAAAATCAAACGCGCCGGCCTCGCGCGCGAACTTCTGGTCGCTCCAGGCAGCGGATTTTTGTGTTTCGCCGAGATTCGTCAAAAATACCACCTTCCGGTCCTTAAGCTCCGGATCTTTCCGGATGAGTTCCAGGCATTCGGCGCCATTCAGCTTCGGCATTTCCACATCGAGGAGGGTGAGGTCGGGTTTTTCTTTTTTCATGATTTCAAGCGCGCTAGCCCCATCATCGGCCGTAAGTATCTCAAAACCATTCTCCTGAAGCTTGGTCCGGAAAATCTCTCTAAAATCCGCATCGTCGTCAACGATCAGTATCTTCTTGGCCATTAAAGTAATTATAACATTCCCGAAAAGAGCTTGAGGCGATTCCGAGTCGCCGCCTCTACTGCGGCGACAGCCGGAGCGAGCAGCTTGTAGGGTGCCACTTCATCAGATGCGGCGCTAAATACTTTCTGCACAGCCTCCTTCCAAGCGACCCGCAGCTCGGTGTTGATATGAACTACCGCCATACCTGCCTTAGCGCCTTTCACAAACTCCTCGTCTTTGAGCCCCGAACCACCGTGGAGTACTAGCGGCACACCGCACGCTTCGCGGATAAGTCCGATAAGTTCAATATCGAGATCAGGATCTTTGCCGACACCGATCATGCCGTGGATATTCCCGACTGCCGGAGCGAACAAGTCCACGCCCGTTTCTTTTACCAAGCGCGCTGCTTCTTCCGGTTTGGTAAACTCAGCGCGCGTCATCGCCGCTCCTTCAGGGATCGCTTTTAATATTTTTGAAGACTGGCCGATATAACCAAGTTCGGCCTCAACGAGCATCTGCGGCGCTGTGGTTTTCACATAGGCGACCACTTCTTTTGTTTTTTGAATGTTCTCATCGAGCGAAAGCTTCGCGCCATCAAAAATCACCATATCAAAGCCAGCCGCAACCGCTTCTTTTATTTTTTCGAGCGAATAGGTGTGATCCGCGTTTATAAAAATCGGATAATCGAACTCATCGCGGAGACTCTTCACGAGCGCTGCTGCCTGCCGCGTACCGATAAACTCACGCTCCCCTTCCGAGACGCCAATAATGACGGGGAGTCCCAAACCTTTCGCCGCTCCGAAAATTCCTTTCAAAGCCGCGATGTCCGAGATATTGAAATGTCCTATAGCGATCTTCTTCGCCGCCGCCTCGAGAATTACTTCTCGCAAGGATTTCATGTATATGGCTATTATACTAGATTTTCCCCTATCTTCAGATAGCTTAAGAAACCCTACTATCCTATCCAGACGATCGTTTAGATAGGACAGTAACTTCCGCAATCTGCTGGTGTAACTTCTTAGTGTTCCCGTGTCGCAACATGCCCTGATACGAACTCAGTGTTTCTGGGGTCGGATGCTCTTTAGTCCGTCTCATCATCCGCCTCTTGGTAGCAGTGCGGAGCACCCGATGATCTAGGAAATGCACCCAGCCCAGGAAATCAACACCGGAAGCCAAAGTTTTGATAAAGAGCTTTTGCGGATGCAGTTCAAGTTTCAGGTTTTCATAGAGAAATGCCTGTATCTGCGGAATCAGCGTTTCGAGCCAATATTTGTTTTCAGAAAGGACGACAAAATCATCGGCGTAGCGTATGTAGTATTTGGTCTTGAGTGTATGCTTCACAAACTGATCAAATTCGTTCATATAAATATTTACGAAAAGCTGTGAGGTAAGATTACCAAGTGGTAAACCGACTCCTGATTTCGTTTCAAAGCTCAAAATGACGTTTCGCAGCAACTTAAGAATATTACTACCGGGTATGTATGCCTGGAGCATGCTCATTAATACTGAGTGATCGATATTCGCAAAGAACTTTCTAATATCACACTTCAAAACCCAAGCAGTATGGGTATTATTTTTGCTTACCTTGCTTGAGAAAGTATGGAAACGATCTAGCGCTTTATGGGCTCCTTTTCCGACTCGGCAAGAATACGAGTCAGCAATAAACGTCTTATCGAAAAATGGATAGAGTACTCGATAGATGGCATGATGCAGGAGACGATCGCGGACTTTCGCTTTATGCGGCGTCCTCGCAGAACACCCCGACTTTAGTCGGGGTTGAATGAGCCCGGCGGCGGTATACTGAAGGGACATGCGCTACCATGTCTCGGGCCACGGGGTGTATCACCTTGAGTATCACATCGTATGGGTATGCAA
>JBGOTK010000006.1:0-16415 GCA_041476445.1 Minisyncoccia bacterium
AGGTTTTCCACGGAGCGAGGATTCGCTTCGTGGATACCATGGAGATCGAGCCCGGGAAGAAGGTGGCGACTTCGGAAGGACGGGACCACCTCATCACTGTCCAACTCGACACCGCCTTCGTCGGCCGGCAATGGTATCCCTTCATGCTCTCGGTGCTGGGTATCGATCTCGTGAAGATCGGCGACGCTGACTGGGAAGCAACGCGGGCCCACTTCCACGTTCAGGACCCACATCAGAGGGACTCGAAGGGCAGCTACTATTACGCCCACTGGCGACGTGCGAGGATGGGGGTTCAGAAGGTGCGGATCGCCATCGAAACAGAGGAGAACAAAACGCCCAGCGGGCGCTACTGGTACGTGGGTCACACCATGGCTGATCGGGTGACCGAACCTATTACCGGCCGACATGAGTGGCCGGACTGGGACTGAGCACTAACAACAAGCTCTAGCATGAAGAAGCAACAGCATACTGCTTCACGTGCTGGGGCTTCTTTCATTTTAGATAAGGTTAAAATTATTCAAATTGCCATTTGCGATTTGCTGCTTCATGCCCGGAGCACTGTAAGTCCGATCACGCGTTTTGCACCATTTGTACGTAAGACTTTCACTGCTTCGCGCATGGTTGAACCCGAGGTCATTACGTCATCGATCAAAAGCACTATTTTGTTTTTAATCGCATCGGTATTCATTATACGGAAAGCATCTTTCACATTTTCCGCGCGTTCGGCATAAGAATGCAATTCGGTCTGCGGAGTCGTATGTCGAGAGCGCTCGAGTAGGCCCGTCGCGACGCGTAGTGTCGGATCATTCCAATAGTATAAAAAGTTTTCGGCGATACGTTCCGATTGATTAAAACCCCGTTCGCGCCGTCGTCGGTTTGAGAGCGGAATCGGCATAATGACAAATGAAGCAGGCTCGAGGGCCGATGCTTTGGCCCACAATGTGAGCACTTTGCCTAACGTCTTCGCCCCGTCGCGGATACCTTTGTATTTAAGGACTTGTACGATTTCGGTGAGCGGTTCGGACCCATAGAGGCAGGGCGCGGCGGCGATAAACGCGGCGCCGCAGCGGCACAGTTTTGTGCATTCGGGCAGGCGCTTACCGCAATCGGGGCAAAAGAAAAGGCTGAAAATATGTATGGCCTTAAAACACTTTTCGCAAAGTACATCGGCTTCTTTTCGCCCGAGCGTTACCCGACAGCCGAAACACTGCTTGGGGAAAAAGATATCAAGCGTTGTTTCGCCAAGAACACTTCCCGGTCGCTTCAAATTCATCGTGCTATAATAAACACATCATGGCGTTTTGGCAATCGCTCTTTGCTTCGGGCACTTATGTGGGTGTCGACATCGGTACTACATCCATTAAGCTTGCCGAAGTCACGCATTTAGGAAATTCGGTATTTCGGCTTAAAAATTATGGCTTGCTTGAAAGCTATGGCCACTTGGAGCGCCTGAATGACGCTATCCAGACGAGTTCTTTGAAGCTTTATGAAAAAGAAACCATCGAACTTCTCAAAATTCTACTCTCGCGCGTGAAACCGAGCACGCGCCGGGTTATCGCCTCTATCCCACCCTTTACTTCGTTTGTGACACTGCTTGATATGCCTACGATGAGCGACAGCGAAACGGCGAAGGCGATGCCCTTCCAAGTACGGCAGTATATTCCCATGCCGGTTTCTGAGGTAGCGATCGACTGGGTCAAGGTTGGCGAAAAAGAGGACGAGCACGGCAACACGCGCCAACAGGTGCTCCTCATCTCCGTCCCAAACGAGCATATTCAGAAGTATCGCCAGATATTCAGCGCGGTGGGACTTAAGCTTGTGGCGCTTGAAATCGAAGGCTTGGCGCTCGCGCGCATTTTAATCAACGGCGACCCCACGCCCTCGCTCGTAGTGGACATCGGTTCCCGCTCTACGAACGTCATGATCGTCGATGGGGGACATTTAAAGCTCGCGCTCCAGACTGATTTTGCCGGCGGCACGCTTACGCAAGCCATTTCTTCGGGACTCAATATCGACGTGCGGCGCGCCGAAGAGCTTAAAAAGCTCCGCGGGCTTAAAGGTTCGGGCGGGGAATACGAGTTATCCACACTAATGCTGCCCTATCTCGATGCTATAATTGGGGAAGTGAAGCGGCTTAAAACCCGCTATGAAACAGAATATAAAGGAAGCGTCGAGCGAGTGGTTTTGACTGGGGGGACGGCCTCACTTTTGGGTCTCGAAAAGTATTTCGCAGACCAGATGGGCCTCCCGACGGTAAAAGCCAATCCTTTCGCGCGCATAGAGTTTCCGGAAAATCTTCAACTGGTCATCAATGAGCTCTCGCCAGCCTTTTCGGTAGCGCTCGGTCTTTCTATGCGGGGCTTTATCTGATGAACATGATTAAATGGAAGCTTTGGTATTTCCCTAGCTAATGCCGCAATATTTACGAGGTGTTGAAGGTCACTATGAAACCGCGATCCCGCCGGTTGGCTGGTCGTGGCGTCTTTTGACGTTCTCAGCGCTCGTCTGTGGCTCAACGCTCATGCTTTACGTGGGCATGGCATTCGGTTATGGCAGTTTTCTGAATAACAAAATCAATACGCTTCAAACCCAGCTCGATGATTTGAATCGCCAGGTCAAGCCCGAGGATCAAATAAAACTCTTTGAATTCTATTCGCGCGCCTTCAACATTCAGCAAATTTTAAAAAATCGAGTGTCGTTTTCTGATCTTATGACGCTCGTCGATCAGAATACGAATACACATATCACCGTCACCTCGATGAAATTTGATCAGGTAACCAATGTTCTGGATATTTTTGGGACTGCTCCATCCTACAACGAAGTGGTGCAGCAGCTTGAAGCCTTTCGCCGCGTACCGGCGACCAAGACCGTTGACCTCTTAAGTTCCAAAGCGAACGAAGCGCAGAATGTGCAAGAGCGATCGAAAGTCGACTTCCAGATCCGTATACTCCTCAACGAGGCCAAACCCTAACCCATGAAAGCCTCAACCAAACGATCGCTCAGCTTTCTCATCTCGCTCGCGCTCATTATGCTCGCGTCCTTGGTCTACGGCATGTTCATCCGCGGAGCCTACACGGATATTCAGACCCAGCGGGGAACGATTGCGGTGCTTGAAAACAAACTGGCTGAGAATCAAGGCGTCATTCAGCGTATTCAGGCGCTCCTCTCGCGATACCAGGACTCTACGCTGCTTCAGGAGAAGGTGAACTTGGCTCTGCCGCAGACGCCTTTCACGTCGCAGATATTAAGCGATGCTCAAGTGCTTGCTGACGTGAACGGCATAAAACTGCTCGACGCGAAAATCGAAACCCAGCCGCTCAGAAGCCGAAGCGTAACAACGCCAAAATTCGTAAAAGATATCGGCATCTCCTCATTCCAGCTGACCGTACAGGGCAGCTATGAGAAATTTAAGGCCTTTCTCGCCCAGCTTGAAAACAATGTCCGCATTATGGATGTCCAAACGATTGCCATAACACCGGTTATCCAGGTTTCTCAGGATGGCAAAGTTGCCACGACTGTTTTTAATCCCGATGAGATCACCTATGCGCTAAAGGTCTTTGCGTATTATCAGAACGATGTGCAGCAGCCTGTTACGTTAAATTCCAAATAACTCTATGGCCATCATCGTAAAAGAACCGACCGAAAAAATAAACTGGTTTCCGATCTCGATCGGGGCTTTTGCGCTTGTCTTTGTCGGCATTACGGTGTATTTTCTTTTTTTCACCTCCGCCCCCCTTATCGAGCGGGTGGATCCAAACGCCCAGAACGCGCAGAATTTCGAAGAAATTGTCGGCCATGACCCCACCGCGATAGACAGCGATCCAAGCTTCCGTTCTCTCGAAAAGCGTCCGAATCCTGAGACCGGCGTACTTGGGCGGCCCAATCCGTTCGCGCCTGCTTTTTAGCCTGCGGCCGCGGGAAGGGTACTTCTTGCAGACTCTATGAACGCCAAGACTCTTTTGGACGAACTCGTACGGCAGAATATCATCACGCCTATTCTTTCGGCCGAACTTACTAAGGACATTGCTGTTTCAAAACGGCCAATCGAGGATATTATTCATGAGCGTCAATTAGTAACAGATGACGATCTCGCGAAAATAAAGAGCACACTGCTCAAGATTCCGTATCGCAAAGTTAAGCCGGAAGAAATCTCCCCCGAGCTTCTGAAGCTTATTTCCGAGGAAACAGCGCTCAGCTATAAAGTGGCCCCCATCTCGAAAAATAACGATTTATTGGTCGTGGGCATGCTGAATCCTGATGATGAGACGGCGCAGGAGGTACTCCGCTATATTGCGAAGCGCGAAAAAGTGAATCTGGGGGTCTACGTCATGTCGCGTTCTGATCTCGACCTAATTCTGCGCCGCTACAACCCGTATACGGACGAAGTGAAAGCCGCGCTGCAGTTCGTGAAACCGGCAAAGCAGACGGCGCCCGAGCGCAGGGTTGTTTCGCTTGAAACTTCGGCGGCAGCAGGCGATGAAGCGCCGGTTATTAAAATCGTCGCCTCTACGCTCCGCGAGGCGGTAATGCAAAATGCCTCTGATATTCATATTGAACCCCAGCGCAGCCGGCTGCGCATCCGCTTTCGTCTCGACGGCGATCTTGAGGAAGTGCTCTCGTTGCCTGTCGAACTCCATCAAGCCATCGTCTCGCGCGTTAAAGTAATGTCTGAACTATTGATCGATGAAACGCGCCGGCCGCAGGACGGCCGTTTTCGCACGGTCATCATGGGCCGCGACATCGACTTCCGCGTGGCAACCTTTCCCACACCGGCGGGAGAGAAGGTGGCGCTGCGCGTGCTTGACCCGGCGATAGGCTTGAAGGGTCTCGATAGGTTGGGCCTCGCTGGCCGCACGCTCGACATTTTGAATAAGGGGCTCAACAAACCCTTCGGTATGATCTTGGTCACCGGCCCCACGGGTTCGGGCAAGTCGACAACGCTCTACAGCTTGCTCCAAATACTTAATAAAGAAGACGTGAATATTGTAAGCCTTGAAGATCCGGTGGAGTATTACATGGATGGCGTGAATCAGTCCCAGGTACGACATGACATCGGCTATACCTTCGCCTCGGGGCTTAGACAGATTCTTCGCCAGGACCCCGACATCATTATGATTGGCGAAATCCGCGATGGTGAAACAGCCGAACTGGCCGTGCACGCGGCGCTTACCGGACACATTGTGCTCTCGACGCTCCACACCAATACCGCGACTGGCGTCATACCGCGGCTCGTGGACATGAAGGTAGACTCTTTTCTGCTGCCCGCGGCGCTGAATCTCATGGCCGGCCAGCGGCTTTTGCCGCAGCTCTGCAATAACTGCAAAATCCCCGAAGATCCAGCGCCCGATGTGCTTAAAGCGATTCAGGACGAACTCAAGCTGATTCCGGAAGATATGAAGGCCGATCTAAAGCCGCCTTATAAGATCTACCGGGCCCAGGGCTGCGCTAAATGCAAAAATAAAGGCTACATTGGGCGTACGGCGCTTTTTGAAGTGTTTCAAATGACCAAGCAGCTCGCCGAGATTATCAGCCACGGCGGCGTAGATGAAAATAAGATCCAAGAAGAGTCGCGGCGGCAGCAGATGGTAACACTCAGAGGTGACGGTATTTTAAAGGCGCTGCACGGCCTTATTCCCATCGAAGAAGTTTTGAGGGAAACTGTCGAGACGTGATATACTTGAAGCAAGTAAATAGCGAAAAGCGAAGAGTGAATAGTAAGGAGGAATGAAACGGAACTCGATTACTATCTTTCGCCAGTCGCTTTCCCCTTTTCGCCCTCCAGATTTATGGATTACAAACAAAAACTTTCGGAACTGCTGCTCATGACCGCGCGGCAAAATGCCTCTGATCTGCACCTCGCGGTCGGCCGCCGGCCGACCCTCCGCATCGACGGCATTCTTATCCAGCTGCAACAGGAGCAGATTCTTACGCCGGAGGCGGCGGAGGGGCTGGTTTTGGCGCTCTTAACCCCCGAACAGAAGGAAATATTCCTGCGCGACCGGCAGATCGACTTTTCTTACTCATATGAAGACAAGGCCCGTTTCAGGGCTAATGCTTATTTTCAGCGCGGCTTCATGGCGGTAGCAATGCGGCTTATCAACGCAAAAATCCGAACCATTGAAGAATTAAACTTGCCGCCGATTCTCCATGAATTTACCAAACTCTCGCAGGGTTTCGTGCTTATTGTGGGGCCGGCCGGGCACGGCAAGTCAACGTCGCTTGCTTCAATTGTAGACGAAGTAAACCATACTCGTACCGAGCACATCATTACGGTTGAAGACCCGATCGAGTATCTGTTCGTACAGGATAAAGCCATCATTTCTCAGCGCGAAGTGCGCAGCGACACGCTGTCATTCCATAGCGCGCTCCGCACGGTACTCCGGCAGGACCCCGACGTGATTATGATCGGCGAGATGCGCGATCCCGTCTCTATTTCGACTGCTATGACGGCATCAGAGACTGGCCACTTGGTGTTTTCCACGCTCCACACCAATTCTGCCGCCCAAACTATCGACCGTATCATCGACTCGTTTCCCGCCGAACAGCAGGGACAGATTACCTCCCAGCTCGCCGCGACGCTCGTGGCTATTATCTCTATCCGGCTTATTCCGCGCATTAGCGGCGGCCGTATTCCGGCGCTTGAAATCATGATCGCAAACTCTGCCGTCCGGAATTTAATTCGAGAACGCAAAGTCTACCAGATTGACCTCGTGATCGAAACAAGCGTCCAAGAGGGCATGGTGACCCTAAACCGCGCGCTCGCGAACCTCGTGCGCCGCAAAGAAATCTCTCTCGAGAATGCCGAGCTTTATTCCTTAAATCCAAACGAATTACGACTGATGCTCGATAGATCATAAGAAAAGGGTATAGCGAATAGGGTATAGTAAATACAGAGAATGAAAAATGTGCATTCAACCCCATTCTAACCCTATTGGCTAAACCCTCTACCCTAAACCCTACTCATGAAATTTAAGTACACCGGGAGAAACAAAGAGGGGGAGCTACAAACAGGCAATGTTGATGCCGCGAACCGCGAAGCGGCTTTGAATATCTTGAGCGGGCACGATCTGGTTGTTCTTGAGCTTTCGACGCTTAGCACCAACGGGTTTTTTGATCGGGTAGGCTCCTATTTTAACCGGGTAAAGAATAAGGATCTGGTTATCTTTACCCGACAATTCGCGACGCTTTTGGAGTCCAAAATCGCTATCGGCAGTTCGCTTCGGACGCTCCAAGCGCAAACCATAAACTCGCGGCTCAAAGACATTATTTTTGATCTTTCTTCAGACGTCGAGGCGGGTCTCGTGCTCTCCCAGGCGCTCGGTAAGTTTCCCAATGTCTTTTCCGAATTTTATATCAATCTTGTCCGGTCGGCCGAGGTGACGGGCCGCATGGACGAAGTAATGCTGTTTTTAGCCGACTACCTTGAAAAAGAGTATGCCCTCAAAATGCGCGTTCGAAACGCCTTGATTTACCCGGTTGTCGTTGTAGCGCTCTTTGTCGTTGTGGCGGCGCTCATGGTAACCCTGGTCATTCCCGCCATTAAACCAATTTTCGAAGAATCCCATGTAGCGCTGCCCATCTTTACGCGTATCCTGCTTGGTACCTCAGACTTTTTCGTTGCCTGGTGGTGGGCGATCCTGCTTCTGGTTATTGGACTCCTCATCTTCGCACTCGATTATGCGAAGACTCCAGAAGGCAAAGCGGTCTATGACGAGCTTTCACTCAAGATTCCCATTTTTGGCGAACTTTTAAAAAAACTATATGTTGCGCGGCTGGCTGAGGCGATTGCCGTGCTCATTCAGGGCGGCATTCCCGCTACCCAGGCGGTTGAAATTGCAAGCCATACGGTGGCGAACGCCGTCTACCGCGATCTGCTTCATGAAGTCGGCGAAAGCGTGAATTCCGGGAAACTCATCAGCCAAGCGTTTGGCATAAGCGAGGAGTACTTTCCGCCGATGCTCATACAGATGACCTCGGTGGGGGAGGCGACGGGGCGGCTCGAGGAAATGCTTAAAAAGGTGTCGAAGTTTTATACACAGGAAGTTGATTCGCTGGTGGGGAACCTCGTAGAGCTCATTCAGCCCATGATGATGGTAGGCATCGGTACCATGGTGGGACTGTTATTTGCTGCTATACTTCTCCCGCTCTACAACTTGGCGCAAGCATTCTAGACCCCCTCTTAAAAATCCAATTTCTATGAACCTCCAACAATTTTCGGCTGCAGACCACTCAGCACTCCTCAAAGTACCCTCTGGGTACTTCACCGTCCCGCTTCGCGTTTTTCGCTCAAAATTTTTCAAGTTCATGACGAAAGCGATTTTTGAGAGGGGGTCTGGGGATAGAATGTTTTCCACATGCCTACTGATAGCCTGTGCTATAATAATTCTGTAATGAAAGGTCGAGAAAAATTGGAAGTTTTTTCCATGACCAAATCAAACCCAAGAAAAGGCTTTACCCTTATCGAACTTTTGGTTGTTATTGCTGTTATCGGTATTCTTGCCTCGGTAATTCTCGTGGGTCTCTCAGGCGCGCGCGCCCGGGGCCGTGATGCGCGACGTTTGGGCGATATAAAGCAGGTTCAAAACGGACTTGAACTTTATTTCTCGGCCAATGGTAAGTATCCAGCAACCTCAGACTGGGCAACGTTTTCTAACGAACTTAAATCTGGAGGCACTGGCGGCAGTTTGGGCATCAGTACAGTCCCGGATGATCCGGACACAACGAGACACTATGGCTATTGTGCTATCAGCACGAATCGCTATATCGTAGGTGCCACATTAGAGCAGCAAGACCCGACGCTTAGTTCCACGTACCTCGGCAACG
Organism: Minisyncoccia bacterium; assembly: GCA_041476445.1. GTDB lineage: Bacteria > Patescibacteriota > Minisyncoccia > UBA6257 > JACOXY01 > JBGOTK01. The sequence continues at coordinate 8,824 of JBGOTK010000006.1, forward strand.
AGTGTGCGCCAACCGGAATAACGTGCGGTGCTGCATCGAAAGGGTTCTGCGCTTCGATTTAGTTACAATGGTGGGACTCTTTTTCTTCGTTTTCGGCACCGCAATGGGCAGTTTTATCAATGTCGTTGCGCTGCGCTTTCGTGAGGATCGCTTCCTCTTTAACCGGGGGAGCATCGGCGGAAGGTCCCACTGCCCGTTTTGTCAAAAAACGCTCGGGTGGTATGAACTTATACCACTTATAAGTTTTGTACTGCAACTAGGACGGTGCCGCTCGTGCGGTCGCCGTCTTAGTTTTCAGTATCCACTTGTGGAGCTCACGGGCGGGCTTTTGGCATTTTCCGTCTACTACTATTTTTTCATGCTTCGGTGGCTCGATTTCTTTCCGCTTCACGGCGGCGTAGTTACGGCACTCTATTGCGGAGTGACTGCGCTGTGGTGTTCCGTTTTTTTTCTATTTCTTTTGATGGCGGCGATAGACTCACGCGAGTATTTAATACCAGACGAGATTTCAACGTTTCTTTTTGTATTGGGTTGCGTTTGGGTTTTTATCCTTTGGTCCTATGAAACCATTGTTCCCTACAGCGGTTCGTTTCTCGGCGCCTATGCCAGCGTATTTAATTTTGAACCGGGCGTGCTTGCCGCGCATCTCTTGGGCGCCGCTCTCGGCGCGGGTTTTATCGCGCTCATATTTTTCATAAGCCGCGGCAAAGCGATTGGGTTTGGCGACGTAAAACTCATGGGCGCGATCGGGCTCCTCTTCGGCTTTCCGGATATCGTTTTACTTACCGCCCTCTCTTTTATTCTGGGCGCGCTCGGCAGCGTGGTGCTCCTCATACGCCGGACAAAGGGCATGAAGGATTTTGTGCCTTTTGCCCCGTTTATCGCCCTTGCGGCATTCCTGGTTTTCTTAGCAGGCAAGGAAATCGTGGCCTTCTACTTTTCCGCCTTCTCGTTTTAAGTCAGTAGTATACCCCCACACCTAATGTTTTAACATTAGGTGTGGGGGTATACAATAAAAAGGAATGAGGCAATCATCAATTCTCGCGTGGCGCAGGCACAGTGCCGGCTTCACGCTCATCGAACTTATCACTACCATTGCCATCACTGCACTCCTCAGCGGTCTCTTTATTGCCTACAGTTCAGGCGGTCGCGAGCGGCTCACCCTGTATCGAGAACAGGCGCGACTTCTCTCGGTAATCTATCGGGCGAAATCACTCTCCATTGAAACGTATGCCGAGCCAAATGTACCCTGTGCGTTTGGGGTGAATCTGGATATCCTGAATAATCGGTATCGTCTATTCCGTGATATAGATCCTGCCTGCCCGACTGCGAATCGCTACTACGTCTATGATGGTATGGATGAGGTACTGCTCGATGAGGACTATAGTTTGCCTACTGGCTTTACTCTTTCAGTCAGAGATTCGGGTGGCGTACCTGTGAGTAATCTGACCTTTGTTCCGCCGGATCCTAATGTCTACCTGTCAAACGCAACGGGCGTGAGTACCTCATCCCAGGCGACTATCGACTTGAAATCTCCGAACGGTAGCACGCTTTCGCTTCGGGTGAACGAATTTGGTCAAATTACGTCACTATAATGTAATGCACGCTCTCACTACACGACTGAAAAAGAAAAGGGGCGTCTTTCTGGTAGAGGCGATGGTGTCGCTTACGGTGATTACTGTGGGACTCCTGGGCCTCATTAATCTTCTTTCGAATTCGATTGGACTCCAGCGGGTGATTCAGGATCAATACGTAGGCTCGTATTTGGCTGCCGAGGGCATTGAGGTGGTGAAAAATAGAATCGACAGCAACATTATTCGCATACTAGCGGGCACGCCCGGCGTTTTCTGGAATGATGGAGTAGTTGATGGCACATGGGTTGTGGAGTGCACGCTCGACACAAACTCATGCGGTGACTTATTATCTTTCCCCTTACCAAGCAGCTTCTTAAAATACGACGCTACGACCGGGATATTCAGTTATAATGGTGGCGGTACAAACTCTAGCTACACACGTGCGATCACTATTCTCCGTAACCCTACCGGTAGTAATCCGGATGAGGTACGCGTGCAATCAAAGGTCGCCTGGACGACGCGTGGCGATGCGCAACCCTCGATTACCCTCGAAGATCATTTTTATAACTGGCGCTAATCTATGAGACATACAAAGAAGGGTATACAAACGCACCGAGCCAGAGGTTTTACGATGATTGAGCTTTTGGTTGCCACCACCGTCTTTATTGTGGTCATGACCATCGTCACCTCGGTATTTCTAATTGCACTCCGTACCCAGCGGACGGTGATTGCTATTATTGCCGCGAATGACAATACCTTTTTGGCGCTCGAGCAGATCGCGCGGGAAGTGAGAGTAGGCAGCGGTTTTACCTTTAACGGTGGGGAACTTAAGTTTACTAATGTGGGAGGTACGGAGATCCGTTATCGGGTGCAACCAGCTGGCGGCGGCCGGGGAGAGCTTCGTCGTCGGGAAGGAAATGGCGGTGGTAGTGGAACGCCGATTACGGCAGAGAACGTTGATGTTCAAGATTTTCAGGTGATTCTTCACGGGTGTCTAAACCCAGGCTGTCAGGGAGATAACCGTGCCGCCGAGGTGACGCTTTTGCTGAAGGTTGGCACCGTGGGTTCGAATGTACCCAGTGTTATAACGCATATTCAGACCACTACGTCGGTCCGTAATCTTGACTCCTAATTCATGAATAAGTATATGTACACAAAACACAGAGGACAAATGATGCTCGTTACCACGCTCATTTTGGGTGGCGTGATTATCGGTGCGACGACGATCGCCGGGCTTATCACCCTCTACCGCCTGCGGCAAATGGGTGCGGCCAAGGAGTCCGCTATAAGCTTTTTTGCCGCGGACGCCGGCCTCGAGCGAGCACTCTATTTCTGTTTCAAAAATCCGCCCACGCTCCCGCCGCCCGGTGTGCCGCCGCCCGGTTATCCATTTTCTCTAGGCTGCGCGGACTTCACTAGCTCTGTCGATCCAATCTCGGATACCTCCCATGGCCAAACCACCTACACGGTACAATACTCCGACGGACCACCCCATGCTATTCGCTCTGTAGGGCATAACGCCCGTTCTTCGCGTGCCCTGCGGTTTGTGTTCTAATTCTCGGTCATTTTGGGTTACATTGTTTCTACGGTGCTCTACGTCCATTTGACGATCGTCAAATGGACGTAGAGCATATATAGATCTGCTTGGGCTGGAGATATGGCGAAATGGGTTCTAAAATAAAGCCATGGATAAAGCGGCCCTAAAAACGCGCGCGGCAAAGCTACGCGAGCAAATTAACCGTTATCGGTACGCCTATCATGTTCTCAATAAGTCCCTTATTTCGGACGAGGCGCGTGATTCCTTGATGAAGGAACTTGCGGATATCGAAGCAGAGCACCCTGAACTCGTTACGTCAGATTCGCCGACCCAGCGAGTGGCAGGCGAGTCCTTGAAGGAATTTAAGAAAGTACGGCGGTCGGAGAACCTGCGCATGAACTCTTTAAACGACGCTTTTAGTGAAGAGGATATGAAAGACTGGCTCACGCGGCTTGAAAATTATTTAGATACAAAGCTCACCGACGCGGAGTTCTATGCCGATCCTAAGATGGATGGTCTGGCGATTGAACTTGTCTACCGCAAGGGCGTGTTGGTGCGGGGCGCAACACGAGGCGATGGCCTGGTAGGGGAAGAGGTGACCCAGAATATTAAAACGATTGAAGCTGTACCGCTCAGGCTGCGCGGTGACTGCCCCGATGAGCTCATTGTGCGTGGCGAGGCGTTTCTCTCCAAGAAAGAGTTCGCGCGGATAAATAAGGAGCAGGCGAAGAAAGAGGGCAAGCAGTATGCGAATCCTAGAAACGTTGCGGCGGGCGCGATCCGCCAGCTTGATCCTAAAATTACCGCGAGCCGCAAGCTGGATTTCTTCGGTTACGGCATTGCCGGGGCGGGGGAGGAGTATCTGCACCGCTATCCAACGCATGAAGCTGAATATAAAGCGCTGCGCGCTTATGGCATCAAGGTGAATCCGGAAGGGCGTGTGGTGAATTCACTCTTGGGCATTTTTAATTTTCATGAAGCGGCGCTCAAAAAACGGGAAAAACTCGACTACGAAATCGACGGCATCGTGGTGTCTCTAAACGATAAGCGGCTCTATGGGCGCGCTGGCGTAATTGGCAAGGCGCCGCGCGCGGCGGTGGCCTATAAGTTTTCACCCAAGGAGGCGACTACGATTGTGGAGGATATTGTGGTGCAAGTTGGGCGCACGGGAGTGCTTACGCCCGTAGCTAAACTCCGGCCCGTAGGTGTTGGCGGTGTGACCATTCAGCACGCTACACTGCACAACGCAGACGAAATCAAGCGTCTTGATCTTAAGATTGGCGACACAGTCATCGTCTCGCGCGCCGGCGACGTGATTCCTAAAATTACGAAAGTATTGCCCGAACTTCGTATGGGTAAGGAAAAAGCCTTTCACTTTCCCGAGAAGTGCCCCGTTGATAGTTCAAAAGTAATCATTGAGGGCGCACTGCAGCGTTGTTCAAACCCAAATTGCGGCGCTCGTAGCAGAGAACAGCTCTATCACTTCGTCTCACGTGGGGCTTTTAATATTGAAGGCTTGGGCCCGAAAATTATTGATCGCTTTTTGGATGAAGGGCTCATCACTGATGCCGCGGATATCTTCTCGCTTGTTTCGGGCGACATCAAAGCCTTACCAAGGTTTGGCGAGAAGTCAGCGGAAAATATCGTGACTGAAATTACCTCAAAAAAGAAAGTCGGCTTGTCGCGGTTTCTCTATAGCTTGGGTATTTTGCATGTAGGTGAGGAAACAGCAATCTTACTCGCGAGGCATGCGGACACCCGCCATACTAAACTCAACGCGCCTAAAAAAGTCTGGGAGCACTTTCATACCCTCACCCGCGAAGAGCTCCAGGTGATTCCTGATGTGGGCCCAAAAGTTGCTGAGAGTATTTTCAGCTGGTTTCATGAGGAGCGTAATCGGCGCTTCATGGAAAAACTGGAACGGGCCGGCATCGAAATTACTCATGAACGCCGGGTAACGCCAATTGGAAAGTTGGCAGGGCAAACTTTTGTGCTGACTGGCAGCCTTACATCCATGAGCCGCGATGAAGCTAAGGATCGCATCCGCGCTCTGGGCGGGGAGATAGCCGATTCGGTAAGTAAGAATACGAGCTATGTAGTGGTGGGCGTTGAGCCGGGGTCGAAATATGAAAAAGCTAAACGGCTAGGCGTGAGCGTGCTTGTCGAAAAGGAGTTTTTGAATCTGCTGAAGTAAAGTTTTTATAAAAGGAAAGAGGGCGAACGGAGTCAGTCAAATTTCAACTGATCCGTCGCCCCCTGGTTTAGATGTGCTCGCGCTCTGGCGGCTTCGTGTAGTTCACCTTCGGCCGCCCTGTCACGAGGATCGTGATGTACTCCTCGGGCAGTTCGCCGACCTGCGTCCAGCCCAGAAACTCGCGGATGGGCAGAATCCAGAGGGTCTGACCGTATTTCTCGCGCTCGATCCGACCCCCGGAGTAGATCCGGTACATGTGTGTCTGGTCGCTGTAGCCGAAACCGTCGAACAACTTGTGGACGGCGACGATCTCGTACCCATGGTGAGGCGAACGCTCATATGCCTCATTGTGCCAGATACTGCCCCAGCTCACGTGGTGATGCCCGGGCGTGAGGTGACGGTGCACCACGGGGTACGGCGCTGTCACCACGAACATGACGAGCCCGACGACGAGGCAGACAGTGGCGATGAAGGCAAGCTTTTTCAACATCACCGGCTCCTTGTAGGGGGTGAACAACAGGTTGTATAGCGTCGCTTCTTACATTATATACTTTTATATCAGTTATGTCAATAGAGGTTATACGTGCCCAATTTTTGTCCATTTACCCTTTTGTTTTCAGGTGTTTTCCTTATAATTCAGCGTATGGCTGAGTTTACAGAAAAAGATGTCTCAAAGCTCGCTGATCTTGCCCGTTTAGATCTTTCGGAATCAGAAAAGAAAAAGTTAGCTTCAGAACTCAGCAAAATCCTTGACCACTTTGCTGAACTCAAAGAAGTTGATACCAAGCACGTCGTACCACTCTCGGGGGGTACTAATATTGAAAATGCTTTTCGTGAAGATGTAGCTGAGCGGACTCCCGACACAGGAAAGGGCGCAAATCAATTCCCCGAAACAGAACATGGCCTACTTAGGGTTCCCAAAATTCTCGAATAACTATGGCGAGTCCTATCCACGACCTTACAATTAAGTCCTTCGGCGAAGGTTTGCGCGAAAAGAAGTTCTCCGCCTTTGAGATTACCAAGGCGTTTTTGGCTAGGATTGAAACGCACGATAAAGAAATCGGTGCCTACCTTTCATTAAATAAAGACGGCGCGCTCGAGGCGGCGAAGAAGATTGATGTGGCTGTTGTCGAAGGCAAAGAACTTTCTCCGCTCGCAGGTGTGCCCATGGCGCTTAAAGACAACATGCTCGTAGAGGGCCTACCTGCGACTGCTGGATCGAAAATTCTAAAAGACTATCGTGCCGCCTATGATGCAACGGTGGTTGCGAAATTAAGGAGTGCCGGCGCGGTAATTTTAGGCAAAACCAACCTCGACGAGTTTGCCATGGGCTCTTCGACCGAAAACTCGGCCTTTCAAATCACTAAAAATCCACACGATCTTACGCGTGTACCAGGTGGTTCCTCCGGCGGTTCGGCAGCGGCAGTCGCGGGCGACATGGCCCTTGGGGCTCTGGGGTCCGACACAGGTGGCTCCATACGCGAACCGGCGAGCTTTTGCGGCGTGGTGGGCATGAAACCGACCTATGGCGCGGTCTCGCGCTACGGCCTTATCGCTATGGCCTCGAGCTTGGATCAAATTGGCCCTTTCGCCAAAACGGTAGAAGATGCTGCACTTATATTCCGGGCCATTGCAGGAGCGGACCCCTTTGACGCCACGAGCGCAGCGGCGGCGTATGATGATGAGCTCACCCACCCAGATTTTGAAAATGTAAAAAAACTTACCATAGGCTTGCCTAAGGAATATTTTGGCGATGGCATTGATACCGAGGTGCAAGATGCAGTCGCATCAGCCATCGAAACCATCATGTCACTCGGCATCGCGGTAAAAGAGGTGAGCCTGCCACACACGAAATACGCGCTCTCTACTTACTACATCACGATGCCGGCGGAGGTGAGCTCAAATCTCGCGCGTTTTGATGGCATGCGTTACGGAAGAAGCGACAAGCGACAAGCGACAAGCGACAAGTTAATGGAAGTATATAAAAAAACACGCAGAGAAGGCTTTGGTCCGGAGGCACGCCGCCGCATCATTCTCGGCACCTTCGTGCTTTCTTCTGGTTATTACGACGCGTACTATGCCAAAGCGCAAAAGGTGCGGCGCCTCATCAAGGAAGATTTTGATAATGCATTTAAAGAGGTAGACATAATTTTGGGTCCAGTGGCGCCCACGCCCGCCTTTAAGCTCGGTGAGAAAACCGCGGATCCGCTCCAGATGTATCTTTCTGATATTTTTACGATTCCGGTAAATCTCGCCGGACTGCCGGCTATTTCAATTCCCGTGCGCG
>JBGOTK010000007.1:0-15091 GCA_041476445.1 Minisyncoccia bacterium
CTTCCAGGGAGGTGTAGCGGGGACGGTAGCCGAGGTGGATACGCTCGGCACGGTAACGCAAGGCGTCGTGACCTACGGCGTCCAGATTGCTTTTGATACGCAGGATGACCGCGTGCGGCCCGGCATGAGTGTCTCCGCCGCGCTTATTACGGATAGCAAAGCGGACGTACTCCTTGTGCCGAACAGCGCCGTGAAGTCCCAAGGAGACACGATGTATGTACAGGTAGTAGATACATCGGCCCTTAGCTCTTCAACTACTCCTTCAAACCAGGGCATCGTGCTAAAAACACCGCTACGCAATACGCCCGTCGAAATAGGACTATCAAATGACTCGGAGACTGAAATTACGAGCGGGCTGAGTGAAGGTGACATGGTGGTAACGAGAACAATCACGGCGGGGGTGCAAACTACCGCCACCACGCAAAGTACCGCTGGTTTCCGACTGCCCGGCTTAGGCGGCGGAGGCAATGTGCGCACGACAACCGGCGGACGCTAATCCCTCACTCTTGGAGGATTTAACTATCTGATTTTATAAACAACGTTATGGTTAATATAAAAACAAAGGTCATAAGTAACGTAATAGTGAGATTGTGCTAAAAGCATGATCCTCCAAGAGTGAGGGATGATCGAGTGCCAAGACATCACCAAAACGTATCACACCGGCAACGTCGAGACCCACGTCTTGAAGGGCGTGAGCTTTACGATCAAGAGCGGCGAATTCGTCGCCATCATGGGGCCGTCGGGTTCCGGCAAGTCGACGCTCATGCATATCTTGGGCGCGCTCGACACGCCCACCTCGGGTACTTATGTTTTGGACGGCCAGGATGTCTCGAAACTAACGGACGATGAACTGGCCGATATCCGAAAAAATAAAATCGGTTTCGTGTTCCAATCGTTCAACCTGCTTTCGCGCGCAAGCGTGCTCCGAAACGTCATGTTGCCGCTTGTCTATACCGGCATACCAAAGGCGCAGCGCCAGAGTGACGCCGAACATGCGCTGCGCGCTGCGGGCCTGGCCGAAGATCGTTGGCAGCATCTTTCGAACCAGCTTTCGGGTGGGCAGATGCAGCGGGTCGCGATTGCCCGGGCGCTCGTAAACAACCCGAGCATTATTTTCGCCGATGAGCCTACTGGCAATTTGGACTCGCGTACCGGTGAAATCGTACTCGGCACGTTCCAGGATCTGAACCGCCAAGAAAAACACACGATTATTCTTATTACTCACGAACCCTACGTGGCCGAACATGCCGACCGGATCATTTATATTCAGGACGGTTTAATCACTAGAGACGAAAAGAATATTCAGAAACGCCTGGTAGAAAATCATCATGACCATTAACGATATCTTCGAAGAAACCTACGCCTCGCTTACGGTCAATAAGGTGAGATCCGGTCTCACGATGCTTGGTATTGTGATCGGCATTGGCTCCGTGATCGCCATGATCTCAATCGGGCAAGGCGCGCAGGCCTCCATCCAGTCGAGCATCCAGTCCATTGGCTCGAATCTCTTGCTCGTTATGCCCGGTGCCCAGCGGGGGCCAGGTGTGGCGGTAAGCGCCGGCCGCGGTTCGGCGCAGACGCTCACCCAGGAAGACGCAGATGCAATTCAAACCGAGGTAATGCTCGCGAAGGCGGTTGCGCCCGAAATTTCCCGCCGCTATCAGGTGACGGCGCGCGGTACCAATACCAATACACAGATTACGGGCACGGTGCCGAGTTATCCCGACGTACGGAATATCCAAATCGACGAGGGCGCCTTTATTTCCGATAGCGATGTGCGCAGTCTCTCGAAGGTCGCGGTACTCGGTCCTGCTACTCGCGATGATCTGTTCGGTGAAAGCGCGGAGGCGATCGGGCAAACAGTGCGCATCAATAAAGTCGATTTTCGGGTGATCGGCATTACCAAATCGAAAGGCGGCACCGGTTTCGGCAATCAGGATGACGTTATCTTCGTGCCGCTTTCGACCGCCCAGCGATTCCTTGCGGGCGACACCTATGTAACGACCATCAGTATTCAGGCGGCCGATGAGAGTTCCATGACCGATGTGCAAAATCAGGTAACTGCGCTTCTTATGGATCGGCATCACATTTCCGACCCCACACTCGCCGACTTCAGTGTGCTGAACCAGGCCGATATCGTGGCCACCGCCTCCTCGATCACCGGCACCTTCACGATTCTTTTAGGCGCTATCGCCGGCATTTCGCTCGTCGTGGGCGGCATTGGTATCATGAACATGATGCTTACTACTGTTACCGAGCGAACACGCGAGATCGGGCTCCGCAAAGCCATCGGCGCCAAAAAGAAGGATATCAATACGCAGTTTCTCTCCGAGTCGGTCATGCTTACGTTTCTGGGCGGCTTTTTTGGTGTCGTGCTTGGCTGGCTAATTGCGTTAGTGATTACGAATTTTGCTGGCATTGCCACCTCGGTATCACTTACCTCCGTCGCGCTTGCCTTTGGGGTTTCGGCGGGTATCGGTATTGTTTTTGGCTACTATCCAGCGCGACGTGCGGCCGGTTTAAATCCGATCGAGGCGCTGAGATATGAGTAACACGAGAATTATGTCGAGAGTTCTCACTAATTAAAAATAATAATTATGAACAATAAAATTGTACTGATTGTCCTTACAGCGGTCATCGTGGGCGGTGCGGCATTTTTCGGCGGTATGAAGTATGGCGAAAGTGCGGGCTCGCAAATGGCCAATATTCAGGGCGTTCGGGATAGGGGATTCGGCGGCGGTAACGCCTCGAGCACCTTTGGGCGGCGTGGCGGTATGGGCCTGCCCGGCCAGGGCGGCTTCACTGGCGGCCAGATTATCGCGAAAGACGATAAAAGCATCACCGTGCAGCTCATGGGCGGGGGCTCGAAGATTATTTTCTTCTCGGGCTCGACCATGATAATGAAGTCGGCGACAGGTACGCCGGATGATCTCGCGGTGGGTGCGCAGGTGGTGGCCACGGGTAGTGCGAATTCTGACGGTAGTGTTACGGCGAGTTCTCTGCAGCTCAGGTCCGGCATGATGTCGCAACCAAATACGCAATAGTCTAAAATCATTACCTAAAAAACCGCTCGTATAACGAGTGGTTTTTTAGTATGCTGTTTCGTCAAAAATAGTTTGACACACTTAAATAAGTGTGCTATATTATGTTTGTACATTGAAATCTATCTGTAGCAGCCAAGAGGGATGAAAAACTTCATCTTTGCTGGCTGCTACAGACTTGAAAAGGAGGAAAGGAAAATGAAGCGTGAAAAGGTTGCGACTTGGATCAAGTGGCCCTCGATTATCTGGTTCTTTGGAATCCTGAACGTCGTGGCCATGCTTCCGCAGCTTGTATCGGTCTGGCAGACGAGAAACACTGAGGGGCTCTCGCTCCTCATGGTGTTGCTCATCCTGGCCGTTCAGGTGGCGTATAGCTTTCATGGTTTCTTCACTCGGGACAAGATGTTGATGTGGACGGTCGGGATTGCAGCGGGCGTCTCGATCACAACGACTCTCTCTGTGCTCATCATCCGGTTTGGTTGAAGAAAGGAGACAGTCATGATCGCGGAAGCAACCATTACCCCCCAGCATCAGCGGCCAGTACCGATGCCTTTCGACTTCGTCGGAACCAGGAAGTATTTCGAGAGGAGTAAGGTCATCGCTAGGCGGGAGGGCGTTGCTCTCATAGTTGTACCAGGAGGCCCTGGTCATGGCGGCGTCAGCAGGTCAACTGCACAGCCCGTCTTCTTCATCTTCGTGATGACGCAGTTCGGTGACATGCGTCTCGACGTCTCGAAGAAGGTCTTCGATCTCCTCAGGCGTGGCGACGACATCGTCATCCAGTACCAGCGTGGTCGTTGGACAGGTGCCCTGAAGGGCAAGATCGCTCGCTAACCGCCACCTCGGCGGGACGAAAGGAGAAGCTAGGATGGAGATGACGCTTGCTCTCGCGCAAATACAGAAGCCCGTCGCCCTATCGCTTTACAACGATCATGGCGCCTATCGCTACACGGTCGCGTCAGAGGCCGTGAATGCCGCACGTCTTCACGGGCGTTGCCGGGTTCTGGTCACGTCGAACGGGACAATGGAACAGATGCAGGACGATGGCATAGCGTTCAGGATGGCCGTGGAGGTTCTCGAGATGTCAGATGAGCACTTCACGGTCAATGCGTTCGCCCACAAGGACGACAAGAGCATCATGAGCTTCGAGGTAGTTCTCGATGCTCCCGTCAGTTAGTAACCGCCACCTCGGCGGGATGAAAAAAGCCAAACTTTCGTCTCGTGACGGAGGGGCGGCTTTTTTTTGTAGCCGATTCGATGCGAAGTATACCCCCACACCCAATACTCAATCGTTAGGCGTAGGGGTATACTGAAATAGTAAAGATGAAGCGGTATCAATTCTTGTTGCTCGTTCTCATCGGCCTCCTCGTAATGTTTGGGGTTATTTTGTTTCTTGGGAGCAGCAACATTGCGCTTTTGAATCCCAAAGGACTTGTTGCTCTTAAAGAACGCAATCTGATAATCACGGCCATACTTCTCATGGCGTTAGTGATACTACCTTTCTATATTTTTACTTTTGTGATTGCTTGGAAATATCGCGCTGGCAATACTAAAACAACTGAATTAAGGAGAGGCCGGAAGGTTATTCCTGAATTTGTCTGGTGGCTCATCCCCAGTATCGTAGTTGTCATGCTCGCCGCCGTAACGTGGCAAGCTACGCATGCCTTAGACCCCAAGCGGCCGCTCGCGAGCGCTGCTCGGCCGATTACCATTCAAGTTGTGGCGCTTAACTGGAAGTGGCTTTTTATATATCCGGAGCAAAATATGGCGACCGTAAATTTTATCGAGTTTCCGGCAGAGACCCCGCTTCATTTTGAGCTCACGGCCGACGCACCGATGAATTCTTTTTGGATTCCGGAGCTGGGCGGCCAGATCTACGCCATGGCGGGTATGACCACTCAAATTAACCTTATGGCCGATGCGCCCGGAGAATTTCCCGGCTCGGCCACGGAAATAAACGGTCAGGGCTTTGCAGGCATGCGCTTTATCGCCAAAGCGACCTCGCAGAGCGAGTTTGACGCGTGGGTCGCATCAGCCAGAAACGCGGCGCGGCCGCTTACGAGCGCTACGTATGCCGCTCTTGCAAAACCGAGCGAGAGTAATGCAGTAGCTTATTATTCTGAAGTGGCGCCCGACCTCGTTCGTTCTATACTTTTTAAGTACGCGCCGACCATAGGCGGCAATCATTAACGAATGCAATCAATCATTTTCGGAAAACTTACCCTCGACGCACTGCCGCACCTTTGGTATACGATAGGCGGAACCAGCGCTATGGCTGCGCTGGGTTTGGGCATTGCGGCGCTTCTTACCTACCATAAGCGCTGGCACTGGCTTTGGCATGAGTGGCTCACCTCAACCGATCCTAAAAAAATCGGAATTATGTACATCATAGTTGCCTCTTTAATGCTCTTTCGTGGCGCGCTTGATGCCGCGATGATTTGGGCGCAACAGGCGACTGCCGCCGGGAGCGCGGGCTATCTCGATGCCAACCATTTTCAGCAGATTTTCACGGCCCACGGCGATATCATGGTCTTCTTTGTTACTATGGGCTTTCTCTTCGGTCTCTTGAATTTGATTGTGCCGCTCCAGATCGGCGCGCGCGACCTCGCCTTCCCCTTTTTGAACTCGCTGGGCTTCTGGCTCTTTGCCGCGGGTGCCCTGCTTATCAATTTATTTTTCGTTGTCGGCGGGGACTTCGCCGCGGCCGGCTGGCTCTCGGTCGCGCCTTTAGCCGAGATCCAGTTTAGTCCGGGCGTAGGCGTCGACTATTGGATTTGGAGTTTGCAAATCTCGGGCGTAGGGACGCTCATCGGCGGCCTTAATTTTCTCGTGACCATCCTCAAAATGCGGGCGCCGGGTATGACCCTCATGAAGATGCCGCTCTTCACCTGGACCTCCCTCATGAGCTCCATCCTCATCGTCTCCGTTTTTCCGATACTCGCCGCCACGCTGGTACTCCTCTGGCTCGATCGCTTTTTGGGCATGCATTTTTTCAGCTCCGACTTTGGCGGCAACCCGATGATGTATACCAATCTCATCTGGATGTGGGGCCACCCGGAGGTGTATATTCTCGTCCTGCCTTCGTTTGGCATCTACAGTGAAATTGTCGCTACGTTTTCTGGAAAGCGGCTCGCCGGCTACGCCTCGCAGGTCTATGCTGCGATCGGCATCACACTCTTAGCCCTTATGGTGTGGTTGCATCACTTCTTTACCATGGGTGCGGGGGCGAATGTAAACGCCTTCTTCGGCATTATGACGATGGTGATAGCAGTGCCTACGGGCGTACAAATGTTCGGCTGGCTGCGCACCATGTACCGAGGCAGCATTGTCTTTGCAACGCCGATGTACTGGTTCCTTGGCTTTGTGGCCACCTTTACGTTGGGCGGCATGGCGGGAGTACTTATGGCCGTGCCGCCGGCGGATTTTCAACTCCACAACAGTTTGTTCTTAGTCGCACATTTTCACACGATGGCTATCGGCGGCGGGCTCTTCGGTATATTTGCGGGTATTGCTTTTTGGTTCCCGAAGATCATGGGCTTTAAACTTAATGAACGCCTCGGCAAGTATGCATTTTGGTGCTGGATCGTTGGCTTCTTTATCTCCTTCACGCCTCTCTATATTTTGGGAATTATGGGGGCGACGCGGCGGCTCGACCACTATGATCCAGCTACCGGTTGGCAGCCACTATTTATCACTGCAGCCCTGGGCCTGGTCGTTATCGCCTGCGGCGTGGTATTTCAGGTAGTCCAAATAATCGTGAGCATCAAGCAAAGAAAACAAAATATCGATACGACAGGGGATCCGTGGAATGGTCGTACGCTTGAGTGGTCCACGCCCTCGCCCGTACCTTTTTATAATTTTGCGGTTATTCCAACAGTCCGGGAGCGCGACGCCTTTTGGGATATGAAATCCTCCTCCGCCGAGGCTACGGAGGACAAGCATGCCCACTACGAAGACATCGAACTCCCGAAAAATACCGCGATGGCCATCTATCTTTCCGCCTTTGTTTTTCTTGCTGGTTTTGCCTTTGTCTGGCACATCTATTGGCTCATTGCGCTCGGCCTTGTAGGCGCTATCATTTGCGTCATTATTCGCTCGCTTGACGAAGAAACTGAATACATCATACCTGCCAGCGAGGTCAAAAAAATGGAATTGGCCCGTGTCTCTAAATAAAAAGTCCTATGATCCTCATGCGAAACTATAAATCTTCTGACTATCAGGCGTTGGTCGAGTTATATAAGCAGTTTGATTTATATGGGGGGCAGTTCGATGAAAATAGGGATTCGGAGACAAGAATTGCAAATAAGATTAAAAACGATCCGGAGGCAATTTTGATCGCCGAACAGGATGGTAAAATTATTGGCACTGTTTCTTTAATTGAAGATGATAGGGTGGCCTGGCTTTTTAGGTTTGCAGTTTCCGTTGGCGACACAACTTCGGCAGCAACCAAGCTTTTATACGAGAAGGCTATAGAAATATTGAAAGAGCGTGGACATGGCCAGGTGCTAGTATACGCTTCCACAAAAAATACCAATCTCGAGAATCGCTACACGAAACTTCTTGGTTTTGAAAAGGGGGCTGAGTACATTTGTTATTGGAAAAATATTTAATGAATAAAGAAATGAATCACGGCGCGCACGATAAAGTAGTTTTCGGCTTCTGGGTCTACCTGATGACAGACCTCCTCTCCTTCGCCGTGCTTTTTGCCACCTTTGCCGTGCTTCGGCATAGCACCTTCGGCGGCCCCAGTCTGCGCGACCTCCTCGATCTGCCCTTTGCGCTTAAAGAAACACTCATACTTCTTACGAGCAGCTTCACGGCCGGGCTTGCCATGATCGCGGTGCACGGCAAAGCGAAACGCTGGGCGCTTATATGGTTTGGCGTGACATTTCTTCTTGGAGTCGCTTTCCTAACGCTCGAGCTCACCGAGTTTTCTCATCTCGTTCACGACGGGAATAGCTGGCAGAGGAGCGCTTCACTCTCCGCCTTCTTTGCCCTCGTCGGTACGCACGGACTTCATATCGCCGTCGGCCTTCTCTGGATGCTCATTTCGATGATTGTCATTTGGTACCGGGGCCTCACGCTCTTCGTTACCTCGAAACTCGTCCGCCTCAGTCTCTTTTGGCACTTTCTTGATATCGTCTGGATTTTTATATTTACGATTGTCTACCTGCTTTCATTCACATGATGAAGAGCCGAGTGTTAAAAACATATATAAGCGGTTTTGTGCTTTCGCTTGGCCTCACTCTCGCGGCCTATTTTGTGGTGACGAGTACTGCGGTGCCGAGGTCACTAGTCGTCTGGGTTATCATGATCGCCGCCGTCTTTCAGTTCATCGTGCAGACAATATTCTTTCTCCATTTGGATGAGGAGCGCCGACCGCGTTGGAACTTGGCCATTTTTGTCTCCACACTCGGAATTGTTCTCGTTGTCATAGTTGGCTCACTCTGGATTATGGCGAACCTGAACTACCAGCACACCTCGCCGGCAGATATTATTAAAGACGAGGGAATTCAGTTGTAGTTCAGATGTAATCTAACTACCATGTATTACCAAAAGCTACGAGAAAATCTTTTTGTAGATATAGATTATCCGACAGAAATCACAAAACTCATCGGTGAAGCAGAGCCATGGCGAGAATTTTGGAAATTGCCGCTCGAGACGAAAAAAAAGTTTGGCTTTCTGAGCCACGGAGAACACGCCGATCCCGGTTACCGCATGCGGAGTCGCGAAGAGGGCCGTGATGACAAAGAATATTTTCATCTTCATCCGGAAACAAATACCTATATTATGGGAGATGGATTAGGTGGGTTTGTGGAGAAAAATAAAATACTTGGAAACTTTTTTGCCTACACAAATGAGATTCGTGACACGGGCCACCAATTTGCTCTCACGATTGCGCGAGAAATGGGCAAAGATATTCCCGCGCTGGGCCAACTGGCAGGCTTGGGCAAGATTTATTCAGTTTTGCGGCTTCTTCATTACACTAATACTTCAGACATTGAAATTATTGCCGGGCAGCATTTTGACCGCAGCCTTTTTACCTTGCATCTCTATGAGAGCGGACCCGGGCTACAGTTTCTAAATTGGAATATGCACTGGACCGATGCTCCGATCGCCAATGGGAAAACGGTCATTTTTAGTGGCTATCAATTGGAAAGGCTTACCGAGGGCAAGCTGCAGAAAACGTGGCACCGCGTCGTTAGAAAAGACGATATTAAAGATCGGATCTCTATGGTTCTTTTTGTCGAGAGTGACGCGGCTCCCGACTATCCGCGAGAGGCTCGTGCCCAAGATACTGAGTCATCATACACGGCGTGTATTTGATAAAATTGTTATATGAAAAAGGGCGTGGATTATATCGGCGTAAACTGCACCTTTTGGTGTCATGATGGCAAAGGAAATGTATTGCTCCATAAACGCAGTAAAAATTCTAGAGACGAGCAGGGCAGATGGGATCCGGGCGCGAGGTCAATCGAGTTTGGCGAAACGTTTGAAGACACGGTGCGAAGAGAAGTCATGGAAGAGTACGGCACCGAGCCTCTGAAAATCGAATATGTCACATCGAGAAATGTTTTGCGGGAACACGACGGCGTGCGAACATACTGGATCAAGAATGTCCACTGGGTACTCATAGATCCGGCCACAGTGCGTATTGCCGAGCCTGAAAAGATCGATGAAATCGGCTGGTTTACGTTTGATACATTGCCAACGCCGCTCCACTCACAGGTTGGCGATGCAGTGGCTATACTTAGAAAATATCTTGAAAACTGATAGTGTTTGCAAATTATCCACCTCGGCTAGTAATGTAAGTTATGAAGAATAGAGAAGTATTCACAGAAAGTGGTAAACCGGAACCAAAAGAAATTACCGAAAAACGTGATGAAGACGCACGTCAGCAGCGAGTTGAAAAAATGCCTCGGCCTCCTGAGTTGGAGAGGTTTTTAGAGAACTTTGAATTTAGAATACTGAAAGATATATTTGCACATAAAATGAAACGCGTGGGCATAGACTCCATGGAGATTAATGTGATTACGCCAGAGCGAATTGCGCCACGACCCCCCATAAGTTCACCGAGTTCTTACGATCCACGAGAAAATATACTGAGCATTTCATGGGATGATACAGTTAGTGAGTTCCGTAAATATCCTAACCTCAATCACCAGATGCTTATGGGGTCAGTTTTATGTCATGAAGAAACACATGCCGTATCTCATAATGAGTGTCAGGGCCTCGCTCCTAACGCCAAGACAGTATCTTCACAGTCTGGATATCGAAGGTTTACCACGACTAAGGGTGCCGGCGAGAATAGAACGAAGAGTGAGGGAGCCTTTCGTAATTTTGACGAGGCCGTTACGGAAAAGCTTGGTTTTGAGGTATTTCAAGAATACGTTACTGCAACTGGCGCTATCTCTCAGAGGGAAATAAAAGAATTTTCAGATCTTCGCGAAAAAGACCCATCTATTACTCCCTATGCCAATGATATGCGGGTTCTCGATGCTCTTATTGCTCGAATTTCGTACGAGACTGGCGTAAAAGGGAGCGACGTATGGCACGCCATCATTAGGGGGAAATTTGAGGGCGAAGACTTTTCTGACCCAGAACTTCGCCAGTTGTTTGCCGATACACTAGGTCCTGAAGTCTTGGAAATGTTAGAAAATAGTGTTCCCAGTACACAACTGCTCGATACACTTAAGCTTCCACCAGACACAAAGATGGAGAAGGCAAAGAAAAAACTTTTTGCTTGGTTCCAACCCCTTTTGCTAAAAGTTTCGAAACGTGCGAAGTATAATACATTGTAACCTTGATCAAAAGATACTTTTCGCTCACTAAGCCAGGAATTATTGGAGGTAATGCCGTAACTGCCGCGGCCGGGTTTTTTCTGGCCTCGCGGGGAGATTTTGACGCGTGGCTTTTTATCGCGATGCTCGCGGGCCTATCACTCGTGATCGCCGCGGCCTGCGTGTTTAACAACTACTTTGATCGTGAGATTGATAAGAAAATGACGCGCACGAAGGACCGCGCGCTGGCGGCGGGATCAGTTTCGCCGCGTGGCGCTCTGGTCTTTGCGACCATTCTTCTTATTCTCGGCCTCGTCGCTCTCTACTATCACACTAATCGGCTCGCGCTTTTTGTCGCAATTATCGGATTTTTGGTCTATGTCTTTTTGTACACGCCTCTCAAGCGCCGCACGGTATACGGCACCTTAATCGGTAGTATCGCGGGTGCCACGCCGCCGGTCGTAGGTTACACGGCTGTCACGGGTAATTTCGACGGAGCGGCAGTTCTGCTCTTTGCGATTCTGGCGCTCTGGCAGATGCCGCACTTCTACTCGATTGCTATCTATCGGTTAAACGACTATGCGGACGCCTCGATTCCCGTCCTCCCCGTCGCCCGCGGCGTGCATCATGCCAAAAAGCACATTCTTTTCTATGTAGTTGCGTTTACGGCCGCCGCGTTGCTTCTTTGGCTCTTTGGCTATGTTGGTTACGCCTACCTGGTTGCCGTTCTTGTTCTTGGCGGGCTATGGCTTTTCTATGTGAAAAAGGGTTTCGAAGCCGAGGACAATACCCGCTGGGCGCGCAAGATGTTTACGTTTTCGCTAGTTGTTTTGACACTGCTTAGCATCTTGATGGCCGTGGATGCGCTGTAACTACTTAACACCTAACATGTGATCGCATGTTAGGTGTTAAGTTTTTGTTTTTTGATCAACGCAGTTTGATTTATTAACATCAATACGCGATCGCGTGATGATGTTAATAAAGAGTTTTTAGATTCGTGCTGGTGTATAATAAATCCATGCTGCTCATACTTCATCTTGTAAGCGCCTTCGGCAGTATGCTCTATACCGCCTATCTGTATTTCTTTCCCTCGGCGGCAAAGCTAAAGATCAGCTATGGGTTAGTCGCCGCCACATTTGCGACTGGCTTCGGCTTGGTCTTCACTAAACCTGCGCATATAGTAGAAGTCTGCGTAATGGGTCTGGTGTATCTGTCGGTCGTTTCGGTGGGGATAGTCTCAGCGAAATATAAGCTCGCCAGAGTTCAGCCTACTCCTTAACCAAAGGTTTTGATTTGGTATAATAAAGCTAATCCTTAATCATTAGTATACCTATATGAAAAAAAGCTTTTTGTGGCTGTTTTTAGTTAGTTTCGGTCTCACCGGAGTCGGTGCGCCAGCGTTTTCATTTGCGCAAACGTCGACGTCAACTTTGCAGGCCCAGCTTGATATGCTCACGAGCCTTATGCAGCAGATTCGGGCACTCCAGGCACAGATTCAGGCGCTCCAAGGTCAGCAACAGAGTGCGGTAGCGCAACTTATCGGCTCATTTCAACTTGCCTCGCAAGGAGATCAAGTTAAAATCTTGCAGGCGCTTCTTGCGGCGGATGAGAGCATTTATCCGGAAGGATTAATCACCGGCTACTTTGGCAACGCCACTGAGCGCGCCGTAAGACGATTCCAGAAAAAATTTGGCATCGAGCAGGTTGGCAGAGTAGGGCCAAAGACGCTCAAAAAACTCAACGAGTTGCTTAGTCAAAATCAGATAACGTCTGAAAGCGATAGCGATGATGAAGATCATGACGGCGACCGGAACGAAAAGCGAGTTTGCGCGATCGTACCGCCAGGTCACTTTATCGCCCCGGGCTGGCTAAAGAAACACGACGGCATACGCCCCATCGTACCCGAGTGCCAGAAACTTCCGCCGGGCATCGATAAGCAGTTCCCACACCCGACTTCGACTCCAACGACGACACTGGACATGACCGCCCCTTCATTTTCCGCAATCGCCACAAGCGTGATGGCAACATCGGCGACGATAACATGGACTACCAATGAATTAGCAAATTCGCAGGTAATGTACGGACTAACATCCAGCTACGGGTTGAGCACGAGTCTTGATGGTGCGCTCGTCACTTCGCACTCGGTATTGCTTACTGGCCTTACCGCGGGCAGTCTCTATCACTTCTCGATACGCTCCGCGGACAGCTCTGGCAATGTTGCAACTTCGACCGACTCGACCTTAACGACTACTGCCACGGACACAACCGCGCCAATCATCTCTACCATAACGGCTTCAGCAGCAAGTATTACTGCCACCGTTTCATGGACAACCGATGAAGCGGCTACCGGCAGGGTGTATTATGCAACCTCCACGCCGCTCGTGCTTCTAGACGCAAGTACGCTAACGCAAGGCACTTCTGCATTAAGCACAGCTCATAGCTTCAGTCTTTCGGGACTCGCCTCGAGTAGTGCCTACCACTTTGTGGTGACCTCGGCTGATGCCGTGAATAACGTTGCAACCTCAAGCGAGCTCATGTTCACGACCGCATTCTAGACCGATTGTCGCATTACTTTACACACCCGCCGCGTACTCTTCGGAGTTGCGGCGTGTATCGCTGTTTATAAAAGGGTTTTTAGGCGTGTATTGACATTATTATATTTAGTAGTACAATACAATGTTAGATACTTACCAGGACTATTTGAAGTTGAAGTTAACGATCTGCTAGGCAGACGCCACCGAATAGGTACTTCTGCCGGATAGGAGTCAGCGCTATGCTCATGATCCCCGGTCGAGGCCAGTTGCTCTCGTGTGCGAACCCCAATTGCTTGGATGCCAAGGACTTCGCAGCCGAAGCGGCGCTCGCCATCATCCGGCTCGAAGGCGGCAAGGCCGTCGTTGCGCCGCTCTGCAACGGCGACAGCGAAGAGGCTCGAGAGCGCGGCTTGCCAGTCGTGACCATGCTCTCGCTCATTGAGCGGGACGAGAAGCGGCGCGACCTCGAGGCAGTGCTCGAGGCGGAAGCGGCACGCGTGAAGGCCCTCGACGACTTCTTCGCCGCCACGGTCTTCGTCTGCCGCCTGCCTGGCTGCATGTCGGATCCTCAGCCAGCTGACCAGATGATGTACGTCATCAAGACGGTTGGTGAGGAACAAAAGCGAATTCTCGTCTGCCAGCCGTGCGGCGCCATCGCCCATGGAACTAACGTGAAAACGTACAGCCTCGAGCTGGCCATCGAGCAGGAGGCCGCCACCACGCGTACGGAGCGTCAGAGGACGCGCAATCAGGAAGCAGAGCGAGAGCTCGTGCGAGCCAGGGCCCAGTTCTTCTCGAGCTGCGAGAAGCTGCCAGCTCGCACGCCGGGTATCGGTCAGGTCCGCCGCAGCGACGGCAGCGGCCACCGCAAGTAGTTCAACCAGCACATCAACCAGGGGCGAGCAGAGAGAAGTATTTCTCTGCCCGCCCCTTCGATTTTTTTATTTGCGTTAAAGCCTTTAAATCAGTACAATAATTGCGCATTTTGCAGCATTCTTTAATAATTGCGGGATCGTCTAATGGTAGGACATCGCCCTCTGAAGGCGAGTATCTTGGTTCGAATCCAGGTCCCGCAGCAGAACGCAGTGAAGCTGCGGGACCTGGATTACGAATAGGGGTCGGGGAAAAGCGGAAGGGTTTCCCCGTCTAGGAAGGAACTGGAAACCGAGGGTGTCCAGGGAGCGCTAGCGACAATCCAACGTCCCGCTGAGGAAAGATTCGATGCTTTACAACGTTCGAACCTGCCCGCCGAAGGAGGGCCCAAGGTCAGAACCGCAGCAAATTTTACCTTGTAAAACTGGGAAAAATCCAGTATAATCTCAAGCAATATGCTTTTGGAGAGAAGACTTATTTTGATGTTAGACCAAACTTATATAAATACGGGTAAATATTTAACTCGAAATGAGTTTTTAGATTATTTGATAAAGAGAAGGTACAGATTTTGGAAATATCGTTTTATCTGGTGGTATTTCTTTAAGAAAGAAAAGTTTAAGCGCAAAGTTGACCGTGCATTAGGCGATTGTATCCACGGAGATATGACACATTTTGGCGGCGGCGCTCCGATTGGTTATAACCGTGGAAATAAGGACCATAGATATAATGTACCACTATCAGTTACCGAATACGGAAGAAGGTTTATTAAGTGGCCACGTTTCATTAGTTTAATGGCAGTTGAGCATAAAGGACTAGCCCCCGTTTATAGTGGAGGCATAGGTGGCGTCATAGTTGCTGTAAC
>JBGOTK010000008.1:0-15011 GCA_041476445.1 Minisyncoccia bacterium
AATAATACAGAATAATAGAAAAATTAGTGTGTGGGCGAGTGTGCGTTATCGGCATACGCTGGCATAAGAAGTGCTAAAATAGTCAATATTCAATGGTCAAGGATCGAGCAAGAAAAAAACTAAATCTCCCTTCATGACGCCTGACGCATGCACCGTGACGCTTACTTTTGATAAGCCGCAAAAATTCGTAGCCGAAGGCCAATCGGCCGTTTTGTATTCGAAAGACGGCCAAATGCTTGGCGGAGGAATAATT
The DNA here is from genome assembly GCA_041476445.1 of Minisyncoccia bacterium. Taxonomy (GTDB): domain Bacteria; phylum Patescibacteriota; class Minisyncoccia; order UBA6257; family JACOXY01; genus JBGOTK01. Next base: position 254 of record JBGOTK010000008.1, read on the forward strand.
GACTAGTAAATTCAAATATTGTATTGTCTTTTTGGTTCTGACCGACACAATATAGGAGGATAGAAGCCATGTTGGTCTCCATCAGGGAGTTGGCTCGAGATGAGACGGGTGAGGTTGCCTGCTTTCCGATCGTAGGTGGGGAGGAGCCTCTCCCCAGCGAAATACGCGCCACTTTACGAATTTTCCAGGGCCTCGCTATCGAGGTGGACTCGGCAAGGGCATTCCCACTTCAGATTTATATGATGGGCGGGAAGGGGCAGCGTCTCGGGATTCACCCTCGTAACGGCTTCATCGAAATTGGTGCGCCTCACGTGTTCGTGTTGAACGACGCCAACGGCCACGAGCTGATAATCTTCCGTAGCCCCTTAAAGGAATGATGTTCGTTTATTTAGTGGAACGGGGCGTATGCAAACTGCATACGCCCCACCGTTTTTATAGAGCTCTTTACGATTTCTTATAAGTAGGAGTAGTATTCCCCCCATGACGCTTCACGACATCGCTTTTATAAGCGCAGCGCTCTTTCTCTTTGGGGTGGGCCTTGCAAGTGTCGAGGTGCCTTTTTTTCTCTTGTGTTTTGCGGTGGCCGCCTTCGCTCTCTTCATGTTTTTCGGCAAGGGGCCGATGGCCGAGCAGTTGCCAAAGTCACCACTCGTGCCGCTCTTACTCCTGCTGCTTTTAGCTGGCTATGGCTACTACGCCTTTCGCGATGTGCGGGCGAATACCTTGCCGCCGCTCGACGCGGAAACAGAATTTTCTGGCACAATCATCGCTGATCCGATTGTGAGCGAAAAAAGTCAACAGTTCGCATTCAAACTCGACGCGCCCTCACGCGGTGAGGTGAGAATTTATACCGATCCCTTCGCTGACTTTTCTTACGGCGATAGCCTGCATATTAAGGGAACCATCGAAAAGGCCCCGTCAGGCGCGTTTTATATGGTGGGCTTTCCTGAAATTACGAAAACAAGCGACGAGTCTGATTTTTCTATCCGCCGCTCACTTTTTGCCTTTAGGCATGCTTTTGTGGGGAATATAAATGCGGCGCTCGATTCCGATCAGGCGGCGCTTCTCTCTGGCATCACAGTCGGAGACCGGAGCGGTTTTACCAAAGAATTCAAAAACGACATGGCCCTCTCAGGCACTACCCACATTGTCGCGCTCTCGGGCTACAACATTTCAATTCTCGCGATCGCTATTTCCTATCTCTTCGGTTCCTTTCTCTCAAAGCAAAAATCATTTTATCTTACGGTTGCCGTAATTGTACTCTTTGTAGTGATGACCGGCGCCGAAGCCTCGGTGGTCCGTGCCGCCATTATGGGAGGGCTCGCGCTTTTCGCCGAGCGAGCTGGTCGGCTCTATAGCTTTCGCAACGCCCTTACCCTTGCCGCCTTCGTTATGGTTATCTGGAATCCACATGTGCTTCTTTCTGACGTCGGCTTTCAGCTTTCGTTCGGTGCACTCATTGGTATCGTCTACATTAAGCCAGTGCTCGAAAAAATTCTCGGTCTCAAAAATAAAGATGAAGGCTTCCTGGGCTGGCGGGGAAACGCGCTCGCTACGTTTTCCGCGCAGCTCGCGGTCGTGCCAATCATTCTCTATAACTTCGGTTCGCTGAATCTTCTTTCACTTTTGGCGAATATGTTAATTCTGGGGCTTCAGCCTTATACTATGGCGCTTGGCTTTGCTTTGGGGTTCGTAGGGTTTCTCTCTGGCATGCTCGCGCATATCCTGGGCTGGGTCACGGCACCGCTCCTTATCTATCAGATCGCAGTTATTCGCTTTTTCGCCGCCTATCCGTTCGCCATTCAAGTTGCTGTGTTTCCGTTTACTCTTTGGATCATCTATTACTTTTTACTCGCCTTTGCTCTATTCTCTCTTCGTTATAAGAAACTTTTTACGGAAGGTACGTTATGAAGAAGTTCTACTCGCTCATTCTTCTTTTTCTGGCCGCGGTGGCCCTCGATGGATTTTTATGGGCTGGAATCATACGTGACCTTAAGGTACATACTCCGCTTACCATTGATTACTTAAATATCGGCCAGGGGGATGCGCAGTTAGTAACTTTGCCGGGAGGCGTGCGCATCATGATAGATGCCGGTCCGCCCCAGGGCCGGGTAACCGACAAGCTCGACCAAGTAATCGGCAAAACCGACGGCTATATCGATCTTGCTGTCATCACGCATCCGGAGCTCGATCACTTTGGCGGGTATGTCGAGGTCATAAAGCGCTATCGTGTCGGTGCCTTTCTCATGACTGGTCGAGAAAAAGATACGGCGGAGTGGAAAAGTTTTGCAGAACAACTTCGCAAGTCGAATATTCCAATTGTTTTGGTGCGGGAAGGGGACATGATTGACTATGGCAAAAGCCATATCGATGTGCTCTCGCCGGGCAGTGAATTTTTTGATAGTGCAGCCTTAAATGACACGGGGGTAGTGATGGAACTTAAGAGTGCCGGCATAAAAGCGCTCTTTACCGCGGACACTGGACAAAATATCGAAGACTATCTGTTGCCCAAGTACGATCTCGATGCCGATATCTTAAAAGTCGGCCATCACGGTTCGCGCTTCTCCTCCTCTGAAGAATTTTTAAAAGAAGTAACGCCCGCTGTGGCGGTGATTCAGGTTGGGAAGAAGAATACTTATGGTCATCCCACGCCCGAGACGCTTGCGCGACTCAAAGCCATAGGCGTCAGGGTATATCGCAATGACTTGGACGGTACCGTAGAACTCACAGTACGCGATGGTAACATTTACCAGTCGTCGTTTTAATCACTTTTAAAAACTTTTTGTTTGTCTAGATTTCAAAAAGTTTAGTGTCCAGTTCAACGATCGTAGAATTGGACACTAGAAAGGTATCTGTATTTCTTCGTATGAAGATTATTTTTCGCGTGTTCAAGCGTGGACTTTGAGAGGGTTTTTAGCATATAATTTTAAACATGCGGATTCTCGCGGAAACTATCGGTGCGCACGAAAATGAGCAGGTAGAACTAGCCGGCTGGGTGGATGTGCGCCGCGATCACGGAAAGATTATTTTTATGGACTTGCGCGACCGCTCGGGTGTGGCCCAGCTGGTTTTTATTCCTTCGAACAAGGAAGTATATGAAAAGGCGACTGCACTTCGTCCAGAGTGGGTGGTTAAAGTTTTGGGCCAAGTGAATCATCGCCCGAAGGGCATGGAAAATCCCAAATTGCCAAACGGCGAACATGAAATGCTCGTTGAGTCGTTAGAGGTTCTCTCTGAAGCAAAGACCCTGCCATTTCCAATAGACACCGATGGCCATGATATCGATGAAGAGCTGAGGCTCAAATATCGCTATCTTGATCTGCGCCGCAGTCGCATGGCCAAAAATCTTCGCCTGCGCCACAAGGTAACAACCCTCGCGCGCGAGTATTTGAATAAAAACGACTTTGTGGAAATCGAAACGCCGCTCCTTACCAAAACCTCTCCCGAAGGCGCGCGCGATTTTTTGGTGCCCTCGCGGCTCCAGCGAGGTAAATTTTTCGCTCTGCCACAGGCACCCCAGCAGTATAAGCAGCTCCTCATGATTGCTGGCTTTGAACGGTACTACCAGATGGCCCGGGCACTGCGTGATGAAGACTTACGCGGCGACCGGCAGTTCGAGCATACGCAGATTGATCTTGAGATGTCATTTGTTACCGAGCGTGATGTGCTCGATATGGTAGAGGGGATGATGATTCATATCGCCGAGTCATGCGGCAAGAAGGTTTTGAAAAAACCATTTCCTGTGTTTACGCATGAAGAAGCCACAAAACAATTTGGTGCCGATAAGTTTGATTTGCGCAAAGATGGTTCGACAGGCTCAACACAAGGTAAAGATCCGGATACGCTGGCCTTTGCTTGGGTAGTGGACTTCCCACTTTTCGAAAAAAATGCCGATGGCAGTTGGACATTCTCACATAACCCGTTTTCCGCTCCAAAGGTAGAACATGTTGAGAAACTTATGAAGGGAGAGGATTTGAGTGGTCTCCGCGCCCAGCAATACGATCTTGTGTGTAATGGTTTTGAACTTGCCTCTGGCGGGGTACGTATCTCGAATCCAGAAGTGCAGAAAAAAGTTTTTGAAATTATGGGACTTACGGCAGAGCAAATTCAAAATCGCTTTGGTCATATTCTCGAAGCCTATACTTATGGTGCGCCGCCGCATGCGGGCATGGCACCCGGACTTGATCGGTTAGTTACGGTACTCGCAGGGGAGTCGGCTATCAGCGAAGTCATCGCCTTTCCCAAGACGCGCGGTGGCCGCGATCCGATGATGGACGCGCCCTCTGAAGTAGACAAAAAGCAGCTTGATGAGTTAGGACTAGAGATCAAAAAGAGCAAATCATGAGCCGACTCAATAGTTGGCTCATGGCGGGCATTCTCTTTGCTCTTCCGGGATTCCTGGGCGCGGTAGGTCTGCTTAGTATTCTTATTGATAAATTGCTAAAAACTGCCTTGAGCAGTTATTTCGTTTGTCTCTTTACTATAGAAGCGCTATCCAGCCATGGAATCCCCGGCTTTTTCAGTTGTCAAAGCAGTGTACAGCGTGGCGAAGAGTTTTCTGGGACGCTTGGTCTCTTCAATATTTTCTTCTACATACTACTACATTTTCTTTTATTGTTTCCGGCACTTTGGCTGCTTCGTAAAACCAAAGATAATGAGCGTACGAAAAAAGTAAAATCGCTTCTCATATATGAAACTTATCTTTTGCCGACGCTAATAGCGACTCCCATTCTTCTAATCTGGTTTGGCGTAATTTGAAAATTCTTAAAACTGTAGTATCCTTTGGAGCATGAAAAAAGAACGAACCTTGGTTATCGTAAAGCCGGATGGGGTGCAGCGCAGCTTGGTAGGGGAGATTATTAAACGCTTTGAACAGGCGGGCTTAAAGATCGTCGGCATGAAGATGGTGCATCCCACCGTTGATCTCATCGAGAAGCATTACCTTATAGATCCCGAATGGCGCGTGAAGACGGGTCTCAAAACTATTGAGTCCTATAAAAAGAAGGGCAAGAATCCGCCCTCAGATGACCCATTGAAGATTACGGAGATTATTTTGAGAAATCTTAAGAGGTATTTGGCTGCCGGACCGGTCGTCGCCATGGTCTTGCAGGGTGCACACGCCGTAGGCATTGTACGAAAAATTACCGGGAGTACCGAGCCCTTAACCTCAGATATGGGCTCCATTCGCGGTGACTATACGATTGATTCCTATGAACTCTCCGATGTAGATGGTCGGGCGGTCAGAAACCTACTGCACGCCTCTGGCTCGCCGGAGGAGGCGGCTAAGGAAATCGCGCTCTGGTTCTCGGAAAAAGAAGTCCACAACTATCGGTTGGTGCAGGAGACGATTCTCTACGACGTGAATTTAGATGGGATCATGGAGTAATTGAAATATTTTTTTGTTTTAGGAGTATAATTACTTAGGATCTCGCTCGAATAGATTCCGGATTAAATCTATTCTACAGGGAGGGCAATTGCGTTTGTACGTCGCTGGTTTGTCCGGAACGTACGAATTTAGCCCACCCACCTGGTACTTTCCGGGACGTCTACAAAAGCGGGATTCCAATGAAAAGCTCCGACATGTCGGAGCTTTTCATTGATCGATAAAATTGGTTCCTCATAAAACTTTCGGGGCCTATCTTCGCAGAACTTGCTCAATATCCTCAGGTGGCCAGCCAGCCTTCGTGAGTTCCTGTTTGATTTCTTCATTAGTCGAGCCGCGGCGTCGCGATTCACGTACATATTGGATGAGTTCAGAACTGTTTGATGCGACGCCCTGGGCGATACGCTCTTCAACTGGGCCCATCCGGATCCCACTGCTGAGCTTCGGATTTTTGAAGCCTATTTTCTTTTGGATCTTATCCAGCCATATGCGTGTTTGGGGCGAGATAATGACGAGCGCAACCAACCCAGCGATCAAACCGATGTCCCTCGCAGCCACGGCGCTTTGAATGCCGAAACCCGTGGTGGCTATGATAACGATAAGATGAAGCACGCCCACAGTCGCGACGATCGTTACGAAATAGCCGGTAAGGAGAAATAGACCGATGGTTACATCAAGCACGGCAGTATCAATCATCGTATGTCTCACCGAAAAGGGCAGAAGATGCTGCGCTACCCAGGGCTGTATGAGGAGTCCCCACTTGTCTGGATCCAAAAGGATGAGCACACCTAACCAGACAAAGGTAAGACCGAGGCCTATGCGGAGTGCCGTGAGCGCCGTTGCCACCATCCGTTGCCTGCCGAGATCTCGGTGCACGCCCAATAGTTTTAAAACGTCATAGCGACTTACAATGCCGGCTAGTTTTTTTCTCTGATCAACTACCGGGATGGGGTTCACCTTATGATGCTCCCGAAAGACCGCCATGACTTCATTTAGCGTGGCGGTGTCTGGCAAGACTAAGGGTTCAGGGTTCATCACGTCACTTGCCACAAGCTTCTTGTCTCCTTCCGTGTTTTGTTTTACTGGCTGTTGGGTCAGCGCACTTTCAGATGCCTCTGGGATGATATCTGGATGGAATAGGTTGCTTCTCGAGATGAGATCATGCTCAGTAATGATGCCCACCACCCGATTCTCACCATCAATAACTGGCACTCCCACCAAGCCATACTTTGAAATTAAATCATGCACCTCAATAAGCGGGGTTTCGGGCCGCACATAGATGACCTTCCGCGTCATAATGTGCACAACAGTGAGCGCACTCATCGCTTAAAGTATACAATATCTACGCAGATTTTCTGGGATGTTTGTACGGCAGTGTTATGGTACCTTTGAATTTATTAACCTAAAGCGCTACCATACATAGGTTCGAATTTTCTCGGGCTGTAGTATACCGGTGTACGTTCCGCCATCATTACATCGGGGAGTAGTATAGTGGTAGTACGCAAGGCTGGGGGTCTTGTAGTCCGGGTCCGATTCCCGGCTCCCCGACAAATATAAATTGATGGCGGGATAGTCCTGGTCCGATTCCCGGCAGCCCGACTCGATGTTGGATGAAGTACGCAAACTGGGGGGGGCGAAACGTGAACAACTTCACGTTTCGCGGGATAACCTATTTACTACAATGGAATCCCATCAACTTGTAGTCTGGGTTTCCGCCGAAGGCGGATCCGCCTTCGGCGGACAATTCCCAGTGGCCCGACAGGCAAACAAAAATGACTGGCGTTGACGTCAGTCATTTTTGTTTGCGTTACCTCTTCCGTTTCTTAGGTAATTTTCGTTTCTTCGGCATCTTGCCTTTGGCGAGTGTTCTGAGACACTGCGTACATGCTTTAAGGCGCGCACCTTCCTTGAGTCCCGCCTTGGCCGCAAAGCCGGCAGGCAGACGTGTCCACTGAAGATTTGGGTACTTCCGAGATTTTACGGTCGGATTGTAATGTCCGCGGAGCAATATCCGGGTTCCGCCCATTCGTGATCCTTTGCCGCAGAGTTCGCACTGTCGCATACCAGGTAGTAGAAATTCGATTAATGGTCTTCTTCTGCCGCGTAGCGAAAAATCGAATTTTCACTACCTGGCATAGTACCGGTGAATGATACGCATCTTTACGCACTGAGTCAAGATGGGTTCGTTATAATTCCTGTTATTATTAAGGGCATGCTTATCTACCAGCTATTCAGCACCCAGCCGGGTCTCATTATTCCGTGGCTCACTGCGCTAATTATTGGTATCACCATGCATGAATTTTCGCATGGCTTCGCTGCCTATCGGCTAGGGGACGAAACAGCACTCCGGGCCGGTCGACTAACGCTCAACCCTCTCGCCCATCTTGATCCGCTCGGCGCCATCATGCTTTTTTTGGTTGGTTTCGGCTGGGCGCGGCCCGTGCCGATAAACACGGCGAATCTACGAAGGGGAAATATTGGACGGGCAATTGTTTCTGTTGCCGGTATTTTTACCAATCTCCTCATTGCCATTATTTCTCTTATTTTTCTTTCCATTCTTCTTTATGGAAATATTTTGCCAGCCGCCAATTATGCCATCCGCTTCCTCGCCTTTTTGGCCTACATAAATATCTCGCTTTTTGTTTTTAATCTCATCCCCATCGCGCCACTCGACGGCTACCGGATATTCGAAAGCTTCGCGCCCGCTGCCTTTCGAAGCGTTGCTCCGGTTTTGGAACAATGGGGTTTTTTGATTCTCCTCGCGCTTGTGTTCTTTACGAATATTATCGGTGCGCTTATTTCGATCGGCGTTGGGTTGCTTGCCTATCCATTTGGCATACATCTCTTTGAGCTTGCCTTTGGGGGGCTGTATTAATTTATATAGTTAGCCCACATCTTTTTTTTCTGGCAACCCCTATTTTCGTTGATTTTATGGGCACAATTGGTAACCGGGTAATATTTTTCTCTCCCATGCGTCATACTATATGGGTGCACATAATGCATCGTCTTATCTATAAACATTAAGATCAGCCAATTAACAGTATGAAATCATTATTAGCAAAGTTTACTCATCCAGGCACGCTCTTGGGAGCGTTAGCCGTCAGTCTCGTTCTCGCAGTAGTTGTATTTGCAGCCATATCTGCGCAGGCTGCGACGACCGCAGTAATTACCAGCGCAGTGCACAATGAGGCGCATGGTGTTGTGACCTCGGCCTCTATAGGGGCGCTCGTGCATGACAGCGTGACGGTCACGGGAGCTACGACTACCAATGCAACCGGAACCGTTGACTTCAATCGCTACCCCAACACAACCTGTTCGGGAGAGGTCACAGTACAAAGCGCAGTAGCGCTTGTAAACGGTGCTGCCGAATCAGCGAGTACGACTATGCCCGCGACCGGTCTCTCCTACAAAGTCCACTACAGCGGACAAACGGATGTCTATGATCCGTCGGATGGTGTGTGCGAACCGGTAGATGCCATGTCTTCGAGCACGAGCATTACCACGAGTCTTTCGACCACCACTGTATTGGCCACGGGTTCATTCGTGCACGACAGTGCCACCTTGAGCGGCGGGACGAGTGACGCGAGCGGCCTCGTTACCTACACGGTGTACAGCAATAACACCTGCACTCTAAATGCGCTCGGCGCGGGCGCAGGCGTTGTAACGAACGGCTCAGTTGCCGACTCAGCAGCGCTCCAGTTCAACACTCCCGGTACCTACTACTGGCAGGCAGTCTATGGCGGTGATGCGAAAAATGCTGCGGCTACGAGCACCTGCGGCGACGAAGTGTTGACCGTTATTGCGACCTCGACACCGCCAGCAGCAACGTCAACCGGCCATATCATTGTGGACAAAGTAACCACATCCTCAAGCGATCCCACGAGCTTCCACTTCACGACTACGGGGAGTGGCTACACAAGCTTCGATCTTACTGACACCGCAACGCCCAATGATCAAACCCTGAATCCCGGAACCTACACCGTGAGCGAGGACGCCATGACTGGTTGGGATCTTACTTCGTCTCTGTGTTTAGTAAATGGTGCGGCAGCAAATGCGTATACGCCGGGGAGCAATCTGACACTAAATTCCAGCGATACCATTACTTGCACGTTTACCAACACGAAACAAGCAACGACTACACCCACTACCACTCCGGGGACAGCCACGATTGGCGGCACCGTGTATAACGACCTGAGCCGCAACTTTATTAGAGATGCGGGCGAGCCGGGACTCGCGGGTTGGACCATAAACCTCTTCAAAGGAGCGGGTTGGTGGAAACACAATAACGCCCCAATCATGAGCGCAACGAGTGACGCGAATGGCATGTACGCGTTCAGCAATCTGGCTGATGGTACCTACAGCGTTGAGGAGGTCAACCAGGCCGGCTGGACTCAGCTCACGGGCGACTACAAATCAATCAAGATTAGTGGCGGCTCGAGCAAACTCGACGCCGACTTTGCTGACGCGACAAGTACGAAGACGAAGCATCGTGGGAACGGATTCCTCAATCGCTTTCACGGCTTCTTCCAGAACCTCTTCCATCATTCCGACAATAGCAATAACAACAATAATGATGGCGAACAGAATGATGATTAAGTAGAGGTGACAACACAACCAAGTCCCGCCCAACAAAGACTGCTGGGCGGGACTTTTGGTTTAGACGTAGAGGCTAATAACGAAGAGCGCTTGAATTCTCTTAGGCTCTCTGATATATTCAAGCGGTTATCCAAGTAGTGAAAACTCGATTAGCCGCTCTGCGGCTAGAATATGAGGGTAAATCGAGTTTCTACTACCTGGTTATGCCGGGTAGTCCTGCCTGCACGCAGGCAGGGAAAGTTCGGTAATCCTTTATTTAATTATGGAATTACAGGCTGAGACAAGAGAAGCCTTTGGTAGGGACATTGCGGCACTGCGCGTGAGCGGCCGTATTCCAGCCGAACTCTATGGACATGGCGTAGAGAACCTGCATCTTAATGTTTCCCTTAAGGATTTTCACAAAGTATTTAAAGAAGCCGGAGAGAACACTGTTGTTGAAATAGTAATAAACGGCAAAAAGCACCCCACGCTTATTTATGACGTGCAGATGGATCCGGTATCTGATGAAGTAGTGCACGCGGACTTTTATGTCGTGCGCATGGACGAAAAGATCAAAGCCAAGATTCCAGTAGAGTTTGAGGGCGAGGCGCCGGCCGTAAAAGAAAAATCAGGCATTTTAGTAAAAGCACTTCAGGAAATCGAAGTTGAGGCGTTGCCTGGTGACCTGCCACACAATATTAAAGTTGATGTGAGTATCCTGATCGATATCGACATGAGCATCCATATAAAGGATCTCCCAGCCGTGAAGGGCGTGGAAATTTTGATGGATCCCGAAACAGTTATCGCGACCATGACCGCTCAGATGACCGAAGAAGAAGAGGCGGCGCTCGCGGGTCCCACGGACGTAACTGAGGTGAAGGTGGAGACAGAGGAGGAGAAGGCGGCACGCGAAGCCGAGAAATTAGCAACGGGGGAAGCCCCTAAGGAAACACCCAAAGAAACACCGAAGGATCAGAAAAAGGACACTAAAGCGAAGTAATAGGGGGGAAGAGAAACCGTCCCGCGGGCGGGACGTTCCCTATTATAGGCAGGTACTGTGGTAAAATAACTCCAAGGCCCAAAAGGCCTGTTTTCCCTGCTTCAATTACGTACATGAGACCTCGTCCGCAAAACCTCATCGACATTCGATCAAGGGTTGGCTCCTTTTCGAAGCTTTCACAGAGCGTCAACTTATCCCGTACCCGGTATCTTTCGGTTCCCCTTTCTCTGTGGGGAAGATACCTAGTGGGGAGCGCCACTATTTGGATTTTTCTTTTTGGCGCCGGCGTTGTGCCCTTTTCGGTGATGGCGCCGACTGGCAACGCAATTTTCGCAGCGGAAAATGACGCGGAGCGCGCGCAACTTGAGTCCCAGCTCCAGGAACTTGAGAAGCAGATTGCCGAAGACGAGTCCACGCTCTCGGGCTACAAACAACAGGGCAAAACGCTCCAGTCGGAAATCGATCGCTTGAATACCAAAATTTCAAAACTCAATCTACAACTCAAAGCGGTAACACTCACCATCTCCCAGCTCGATAAAAATATCAAATCCACTCAGAATGATATTGTCGATAAAGAACAGAATATTACCGATACCAAGGGGGTAATAGGCAATTTACTCCAGAATATTTATGAGCATGAATCGGCGACTACCATTGAGATCCTGCTTCAGAACCCGCAGCTTTCCGACTTCTTTGGCAATTTGAATAATACGTTAGTTGTTCAGGATAATCTGCGCGAGCAGCTTGAAAAGGTAGTGGCGCTGCGCGATGAGTTGGTAGACAAACAGCAGACGCTGGCCTTGCAGCGCAACGACGCGCAGGCGCTTAAGGAGTATCAGGATTCGCAGAAGGTAGCAGTGCAGAGCACGAAGAGCGAGAAAAATAATCTTCTTGAGGTGACGAAAGGGCAAGAGTCGAAGTATCAGCAGCTCATCACCGAAAAGAAACAGTCTGCCGCGGATATTCGGAGCCGAATCTTCCGGCTTCTGGGCGGCGGGGAACTGCCCTTTGGCGAGGCGGTAAAAATCGCGCAGGTTGCCGAGCGGGCGACCGGTGTGCGCGCCGCGCTTATCCTCGCGGTCTTAACGCAGGAGTCATCGGTAGGCGGAGTGATCGGCAAGAATTTGGGCAAGTGCTATTACAGCGATCCGCGGGATAACCTATCGGGCACCGTTATGTCGAATAAAGAAAAGCCGATCTTTCTTGCTCTCATGGCTGAACTAGGTTTGAATCCCGATCGCACACCGGTATCGTGTCCGATCGTTTCAGACGGCGCCTACGGCGGCGCGATGGGTCCGGCACAATTTATGCCGAGCACTTGGCAGCTCTATGCTGATCGCATCGGCGGTGTTACCGGCGGGAAGCCTGCCTCGCCCTTTAATAATCTTGATGCCTTTACCGGCACGGCGCTGTATCTTTCGGACGGCTTAACCGGCTGCAAGGCGGCCTACGGCGCAATCTTCCAGCAGGAGGCGTGTGTGGCAGCGAAGTACTACGCAGGCGGCAAGTGGCGCTCCTATGTGTCAGTCGGCAGTTATGGCTACCGCGTAGCCGAACGCGCAGCTGGCTTTGAGGACGACATCGAAGTGTTGAATGCGAATTAGGGTCTCAGGAAGTATGAAAAATACGTTTTTCGATAGCAATACTAAATTATTTTTTATTATTCTTGTGCTTCTTATTGGGCTGGCAGGGCTTACGATCATTGCTAGTTATCTTGACTTCGAGTTTCCAAACATTACTCCGTTAGGTGACTACGGCGTTTTTTGAAAAAGCTTTAACTATAGGCTCCATGTTGCCCTCCAAAATATTTTCAATATTGTGCCATTTTTTGCCGATACGATGATCAGTGATACGATCATCGGGGAAGTTGTAGGTGCGTATCTTCTCTGCCCGCTCGCCCGAGCCGATCTGATCGCGGCGCAGCTTACCTAATTTTACGAGTTCCTCAAGTCGCTGATTTTCAAATAATTTTGCGCGGAGCACATTCATGGCTTCCTCGCGGTTAGCGCTCTGTGAGCGACCGGCTTGGGAGGAGACAACAATGCCCGAGGGTTTATGCACGATCCTCACAGCTGTCTCAACTTTATTTACGTTCTGTCCGCCGGGGCCGGATGAACGGAAAAAACTTATCTCCAGATCGCCGGGGTTCACGGTAACTTCCTTTGGTTCGACTTCGGGCATAATGGCGACCGAGGCCGTCGAGGTGTGTATTCGGCCAGATTTCTCAGTGGTCGGCACGCGTTGCACGCGATGCACGCCGGATTCGTTTTGGAGTTCATCATAAGGACTCGCTTGTCCTGAGCTTCCTTGTGGTGAGCCTGTCGAACCAGTCGAAGGGCCCTCAATTTTACCGATATAGGTTTTGTAGCCGCCCAAAGTTCCTGGGCTCGTGTCCATAGTCATAAACTTCCAGCCCTTTTTCGCGGCGTACTTCTGGTACATGCGCACCAAGTCACCGGCAAAGAGCGAGGCCTCGTCGCCGCCCGTACCCGCCCGTACCTCCAAAATTACTTTTTGCATATTTTTGAATTCTGTATCATCTTATACGTCAGAACGTCAGTTGCGCAAGGAAAGGGGATTTCATGAAGCGAGTAATCCTCAAGCGAGTAATCCTCGTGTTCGTGGTGCTCGTAGTGTTCATAGGGCTCGTGGGCGCCCGATTGGCTGTCGTAGTAGGGACCCAGGACTCGGAGGCAGGGTTCGGACTGAACGAACCAGCACTCGAGAAAAACTTCCCGTTTTCCTACAAGTTCGAGAGGTGGTGGCGGGAAATCAACGGGACTGAATCCTGGGTCATCGAGATTCTCGAGCAGGACTTCTTCTACGATGTACAGCGGAAAATGTTCGTGATAGTCATTGCGGCCGGCGGGTTCGCGCAATACGCTGCGGCGGGCAGCCTGCCATACCCGTTCCTGTTTGTGATCATTCAACTCGCCGTGTGGGTCTTCCGGCTTGTAACCTTGGTCTCACGGTGGATCAAGACTATTCATCCCACCCCTTCTCTTCCGCTAGGTGAAAACCTTCCGGAAATAAAAGATGCGCCCTGAGGTAGCGCATCTTTTTCATTTCTATTTTGCCTTCTTCGCTTTTTTGGTCGCTTTCTTCTCTGATTTCTTGCGGACCATCTCTACTTTTTTCGCGGTGCGTTCTTTGAAGCGCTCTACGCGGCCGGCGGTATCGATAAGTTTTTCTTTGCCGGTATAGAAGGGATGACAATTCGAGCAGATTTCAACTTGAATCTCCGCTTTGGTTGCGCCGATATGATACACCTTGCCGCAGGCGCAGGTGATCTTGGCATTTGGAAAATATTGGGGGTGGATGTCCTTTTTCATGCGAGTTTTGTCTAAATTTTAGTTTGGGAAAATGTATCTATAAAACTCCCTGCCCACCTCAGGCGGGAGTATTCCGCCGTTAGGCGTGGGTAACTCCGTTTTGTTTATAAAAGAAGATTGTACCGGAAGTTTGGGTGTTTGGCAAGTAAGGTCGAAAATTAAAAAACGACGAGCGCGGGGTGGGACCGGCTTGCCGTTCGTTGTCGGATCCTCGCAGGCCATGCGAGGATTATCGTTGATACATAAGCGCCTTTCTGCCCGCGGATCACTCATCCTCACGAGCGGTCACTGGTTCAGAGATTCGCTAGTAGTCCATCGACACCTCCTCTCTGGTAATTAATATATCATATAAGCTGTATGATGTCAAATACTAAAAAGCCCATAACACGGAGGCCATATGAGGCATTGACGAGGATAGGCTTTCTGCTATACAATGCTCAGGACAAATAAATACACCGTAAAGCGACA